>CAMMQC010000026.1 GCA_946498975.1 uncultured Mycoplasmatota bacterium | reverse complement strand
TGTATTTATTATGTGTCAAGTAGAAAATTGCAATTTTTTCATTTACTTATCCTGTCATTCTATAGGAAAGTCTTGACAAGTCTCTCTTGACATTAGGAACATATACACAAACTAAGAAGAAGTCTTCATATTCAAGCGTTATAACTCTACCTTCATGATCATGTATATTAACATCTATTCCATATGCCACATCAAGAGGTTTAACTCTAGAATAAACTGCAACTCCAGAATAACCCTTCTTATCGGCAGTATTTAAATAAAAGTTATGCCCTTCTGGTCTAAAAGGAATCTCACTCTCTATCGCTTTTACTTCTTGTAGACAATAAATATCAGCATTACTCTCTTTAAAGAAGTCTTCAAAACCTTTCTTTAAACAAGCTCTAAAACCTGCCACATTAAAAGATACTATCTTCATACCTCACCTACTTACTATTCAATGCTTGTAAAGCAGTTATAGCAACAACACCTACTATATCATTAGCATTACATCCACGTGACAAATCATTAACAGGTTTAGCAAGACCTTGTGTAACAGGACCATATGCTTTCGCTTTAGCAAGTCTTTCTGTAATCTTATAACCAATATTCCCTGCATCTAAATCTGGAAATATTAAAACATTAGCTTTACCTGCTACACTACTATTAGGTGCTTTACTCTTAGCAACAAGAGGAACAACAGCAGCATCAAATTGTAACTCTCCATCTAAATTAATATCAGGATATTCTTTCTTTGCCATCTCAACCGCTTTAACAACTTTATCAACATCACTACATTTAGAAGAACCAAAAGTAGAGTGAGAAAGGAAAGCTACATTAGGTTCTTCTTCTACTAATAATCTAAATGTATTAGCACTCATCATTCCAATTTCCACTAACTCTTCACTACTAGGATTTTGAATCATTCCACAATCAGAATAAACAAATACTCCATTAGAACCATATTCACAATTAGGAACAACCATCAAAAAGAAAGCAGAAGCAACTTTTGTATCTTTACTAGTCTTAATTATCTGTAAAGCAGGTCTTAAAGTATCAGCACTACTGTGACATGCTCCAGAGACAATACCATCAGCATATCCATCTTTAACTAACATATTAGCAAAATAAACATAATCATTTAAAATAGTATTTTTTGCATCATCTAAACTAATACCTTTATGCTTTCTAAGTTCATAATAATCATTAATTAACTTTTCACTATCACTAAAAGTATCAGGATCAACAATAGTAACCCCATTAATATCAATATTATTATCTTTAGCAAGACTTCCTATCTTACTTTCCTTACCTATTAAAATAATATCAGCGAAAGCTTCTTTTTTTATAGTAGAAGCAGCTTCTAACACCCTAACATCATTAGATTCAGGTAAAACTATTTTCTTAAAATCATCTTTAACTCTTTCTTTTATTTTATCAATAAATTCCATCAAATCATCTCCATTAACATTTTATCAAAGCAAAAGATTTAAGTCTATATTAAATATAATTTATTACAAAAGAAAAATAGGGCTCCATCGAAAGACAGTGCCCTTGCAAAAATGATTTAACATTTTTTTCTCGCTGAACATAAAACAAAATAAATTGTTTCTCCTTGTCGTTACCTTCAAGGATTCCTACTTCATAGATAGAGTATTCCCTATTCTCCATAGGCTTAAATTCCGATAGTCGCTACCGTACATTATGTTTTATATAAAGCTATAATTACAAGTTTCATCTAATTTCATAAAATTAGTTAATAACTTGTAACAATAGTGTACTAGATAAGATATATATACGTCAACAAAAAAATTAATTTTCTTTATTTATTTTATGTTCAATACGTTTTACTAATTGTACACTAGCTTCCACATCATCAACACTTTGATTAGTAAATTCTGCTATTTCACTAATGTCGGCTTTAGATGAAAGATTATACCTGCTTGCATGAATAACCTTACTAATAGTTATCAAAGCTTCATTAATATCCTCTTCATCATGAATTGCGTCCCTGACACTATCTCCAACAATTTCAATTATTTTCTTAGGTTCTTCAGCTATCTTAACATTATCTTCGACTTCGCTAACTACCCCTAATGGATACATTTTTTGAACCATCTCTTCAAGTTTTAAAGAAAGTGGCATTTTTTTCTTTTCCATTAAATCAAAAGAATAGTCACAGTCTAAAGTTATACCAAATTCTGCTAATATAGACATCATAGTTTGTACTTTAACATTAATATCTTTACTACTAAAATCAGGATTCTCTTTATAAAATAACTTATATATTTCTATTAATGCTTTATCATTATCATTAATTACAATAGGACCTACATTAGATAAATTAGAAATATATTTCATAATCTCACTAAAATCATCAGTATATTTTTTTATATTACCTGCTTTATTAAACAAATTTATTTCTAATCCTAAAGGACAATCATATTTTATTTTATATTTACATGAAACATCACCCTTTACTTCTTTTAGAAAACTAAAGCCTTTAACTCTCCACTTATTATCATACCTAACTAGTTCTTTAACATTTTTATCACGAAAATAAACAAGAAGTATTTCTTCCTTATAATCTCTAAATATCGTTCTTAAAATTGTTACATTTTCTAACATATTATCGTGCTTATGATTATCTACAAAATCTTTCATCATACGTCTTGCTTCATTTATATTAATATCTTCTCTTAAAGGCACACCTCTATATTCTATTTCTATTCTTCCATCATAAAAAATAAGTGTTTCACTAAATGTTACTGTTTTCATAGTTCCTCCTCTATTTACAATTAAAATAGCACAATTTTATTCAAAAATCAACTCTGCTTTCTTCTTCTATAATAAATAACAGTACCTACAAACAACACTAAACCAACACAAGATATAACTAAACCTTCTTTAAATAAAGGAGAAGTATAAACTATTTTAATATTATGACTACCTTCATTTATCTTAAAGCCAATAAAACTTTTATTAACAACTTCATAAGGAGTCTTTTCACCATCTACATATATTTCAAAACCTTCATCATAAGGAATAGATAGTTTAAAGTAACCATCATCTTTTACATTAATATTACCTTCTATAACATCAACTTTAGTCTTATCTCTATCAATAACAAAAGGAGATATTTCATCATTAATAGATACTAAATCGTTATAATCATATAAAGCCATATCAAAATCAGTTAATCTAAACTTACCCTCACTAAAAGTAATTTCTAAAGTATCTCCACTCAAAGAATATTCAAACATATAATTATTATTATGATACTTCCATCTTCTACAACTAAGCTTATTACTCACTCCATTAATAGTAATATAAGAATCATCTTCACTACACTTATTATTATAAAGCATCTTAAATCTTAAAAGTGCAATATCACTATCACTAACATTATTTAACTTAACAACTAACTTATTATCTTTAGAAGCTTTAATAAAATATTTACCATTATCCTCTTCTATACTTAAATTCTTACTTTCTAAAACATTATAATCTGGAACATAATCTTTAACTTTCTTAACATAACTATCACTATAATCCCCATCAACAATAGCATAATTCAAATACGCATCTAACTTCTCAAAATAATTAAGACTCTTATACTCATCTAAACTCATTATCTTACTAGTACTGTATCCAATAGGTAGAACATCTTCATTTCTATAAATACCATCATAAATCTTTTCATATCCCATTATTCCATTACTACTATTAAGTAAATACTTATTACCCATATAAAAATTATAGAAAATATTATTATTACCTGTAAGCATTCCATAACTTCTATAAATAAATTCATTATTAATTAAATTATTATAGAAATCTTTATAATAAGAATTAGATAAAGAAGAATAAATACTACCTGTATAGTAATCTACATCATAAATATAATTAGACTTATCTAACTTAACACTTTGATCACTCATTCTATAAAAACTATTATCATTATCTAATACTTGTTTTACTTTATCACTAGTCTCTTCATAATCTAAAGTATCATAAAACTCTTTAGTTACAAAGATATCAGAAAAATTAGTAGGAATAACAATAATTAATGAAATAATACCAAGATAGATATATAGAATTATCTTCTTTTTAAACTTAAGACTAATAAGAATAATAATAACCAAAAGAACCATATCAAATACAAATAATAAACACAAGTACTCACTCTTATAAACAAAAACAAGAAGATTAATAACTACAACTATTAAAGAGATAATAATACTAATCTTTAACTTATTTTTATTATTAAAAACATTCTTAAGGAAATAACTTATTATGAGGATAGTAAGAGGTAACATTGGTATAAAAGCTTTACCATTTAGATACATTCCTCCATTAAATATATAGTCAAAGATAGGAAAAACTAACAAAATACTAAAGATTATACTAATTACTTTAACTTCTCTTTTCTTAGTAATAATTCCATATATTAAAGCAATTATAAAGATAGCACTTAATCCAAGAGAATAAGCAGAATATAAAGTATTAGAAATATCAAAGTTAGGAATAAGTAATCCTAGTAATGAAATATCCTTATTAGTAGCAGTCCTACCATCAAGTAAAGAATAAAGCGTTGAAAGTAATAAAACACAACTCATAAGAACTGGTATTAGCATTACAAAAAGATATTTAAATCCTTCTTTAAAGAAATCTTTAACAGTAATTTTCTCATCTTTCTTATCTTCAATATATCTAAAAATACCATAAAGTAAAACACAAACTAATCCTACAACACTAAAGTAATAACTAGTTAAAATCATTAAGAAAATAGATATAACTAATAAAGATATTTTCTTCTTATCAAAATACTTATCAACACCTATTAAAGCCATAAGTAAAAACGGCATATAATCTACAAACATAATATGACGATGCAAATGAAAAATAAAACATCCTGCCGTTAAAAATAGTAAAGTACTGATAAAATTAACTTTTGAATCAAATCTTCTTCTCAAAAAATAATACATTAAAGCAATACTTACTATTAAGCAAATAATCATACTAAACTGTATATAAGTAATCATTGATACAAAAGGTAATAAATAAGAAATTAAAATAATAGGATTAAAAAGTCCATAATAAGAGATATTATAGATATTTTGTCCTCCTCCAAGATTAAAAGCAAAGTTAGGAAAAAAATCACCTGTATCATAGAATAATTTTCTTAAATAATCAGGAAACATAATATGTTGACTAAGCCAGTCTTTCTTAGACCCAAAAAAATTAGTAAAGTTAACAAGAATTAAAACGATAACTAAACTAATAATAATCAAAGTTAAAACACTAATAATGTCTTTTTTATGTTTATGCAAACTTTTCATAAGTCCCCCTAACTAATTGTAATACTACTATTAACAGGTACTACTTGTATCATCGTATTACCATCACTAATAACTAACTCATTATCTCTATAATAATAATGAGTCTTACCACTCCTAGAATCTTTACTCCAAGTAATAGGTATAGCATAACCATTAGTAATGTAATATCCTTCCCCATTACCTACAGTATCTAAATCTTGTCTTCCATAACTATCTAATGTATAGTTATTTACTTTCATAATAATTATATTTTTATAATGATATTGTACACTACTATCTCTATCAGTATGCGGATTATTATTCATATAACGTAAATAATATCTATTAGTAGCATCATAAGTATAACTTCTAACCTCGCTATAAGAATATGTCATACTAACATTATTGGCAGTTAACAAGTCGCTTGTATCATTAAAAGCAATATCATCAGGAGTATAATTTAAAAGACTATAATTATCACTAGTAGTACTATAACCTTTACTAGAAGCAACGTTATATAAATCTTCTATACTAGTAAAGACATTATGAGGTGCTGCAATATTATAATTACGATAATAACCATTATCATAAAGTCCATTTATATTATTAACACCTAAAGCTCTAATATCATTTTGTGCAAAAGTACTCCATCCATAATGAGCATAAATAGCATCACTTTCTAAAGCATAATCTAAAAAATAATGTCTACTACTCCTAACAGGACCAATAACACTAGTATTAACATCCTTAAAAATAACCATTATACGAGTTAAACCACCTTCTACAATTATTTCATAAGTTAAATAAGCATCTTGTAATCCTACGTGAGCATTATTACCTACATTATTATCAATCATAACGGCAATAGGACGTTTATTACTATTAACATCATAAACAGTTAAGTCCTTTTTCTCAACAGTACTAGCATCATCTATTTTTATCTTTTCTTTTTTATTAGATTTATTATCATTCATAGATAACAAAAAGTAGAAAAGACCTATTAATATTAAAAACAATGCTACACTAATAACACTAATTATAATTATTTTCTTTTTATTACGATTAGGTTTAATCCTAACTTCACATAAAGACTTTGGCTTTCTCACAACTACCACCCAACTAAATTTTAACATAGTTTAAATAATAATTAAACTTTAAAGAAAAAGTTTCCAAAACTTGACAAAAAATATACTATTTACAAAGCGCTAAAAACATGATACATTATAAGCATAATTAAAAAGCGGTGTTCCCCACCAATCAAAAAGCGGGAATGAAAAAAGCGGTGTTCCCTACCAATAAAGAAAATGGGAATAAAAAAAGTGACTATCTATATTCATTCATAGATAGTCTTTTATTATCATCTTACAAGTTTCTTAACATAAGGACTTTCCACAGATTTATATCCTATAAATGTTTCTGTACTAGCAATATCTTCTCTTCTATTTTGTAAAGCAACAACTTCATTAGCTTTATTCAATTCAAACGCATCTGCTTTATCAATACTTTTTACAACTTTACTTGACCTTACAACACTAGTACCAGGCAAAGCTTTTTCTTTCATTTTATCCGCCATTACCATAATTTAAAACCTCCATATTAATTAACAACTACATCTCTACTACTAGGCATCACTTGAATAAAAGTATTACCATCACTCACCTTTATTTCATCACCATTACTATAAGAATAATAAGTCTTACCACTTCTTGAATCTTTCTCCCAAGTAATAGGCATCATATAACCATTAGTAATATAATAACCTTCCCCACTTCCTACTGTATCTAAATCTTGTCTACCATAATCATCAAGAGTACTATTATCTACTTTCATAATAATTATATTTTTATAATGATATTGTTCTTTACTATCTCTATCAGTATGAGGAATACCATTCATATAACGAAGATAATAACCATTATCACTATCATAAGTATAACTTCTAACTTCACTATTAGAATAAGGAATCTCAATACTAGTTAAAGCTCTACCTTCTAAACTACAATTCTCCCCATCACAGTTTAATGAATTATCAGTTTTCTCTAAATCCACCTTTTTACTAACATAATTTAAGTTTTCATAATCACTAGATGTAGTATCATAACCTAACTCTTCTGCTTTTAAATATAAATTATCAATACTAGTAAAAACATTATGAGGAGCAGCAATACTATTATCACGATAAAAGGCACCATCATAAAGTCCATTAATATTATCAACAGAAAGAGCTTCAATATCATTTTGTGCATAAGTACTCCATCCATAATGAGCATATATTGCATCATTTTCAAGAGCATAATCTAAAAAGTAATGTCTACTACTTCTAACAGGTCCAATTACACTAGTATCTACATCTTTATATATAGCCATTATCCTAGTTAACCCACCTTCTACTATTATCTCATAAGTTAAATAAGCATCTTGTAATCCAACTTGTTCATCATTTTCTACATTATTATCAATCATAACGGCAATAGGACGTTTATTACTATTAACATCATAAACATTTAACTCTTCTTTTTTTTCTACTAAAGGAATATCATTACCAAGATAAATAAAATAATAGTAAGCTCCTCCTGCTAAAGCTAATAGTAAAATTATAAATATAATAAATGTAATTATTCTTTTCCTCTTCTTTTTCATAAGTACCACCTCTCCTTTAATTTTATCACAGTTTTATACTACTTAGTAGAACAATTTATAATAAAAAACATAAAGTATATTAGGTGATTATATGTCTCAATTAGTTCAATATACAAGTAAAGAATTAGATTTACTAGCAAGATTAATGCGAGCAGAAGCAGTTGGTGAAGGAGAATATGGTATGCTTATGGTAGGCAATGTTGGAGTTAATAGAGTTCTTGCTAACTGTTATACATTTAGAAATATAAATACAATTACCAAAATGGTATTTCAAAATCCAGGAGGTTTCGCTGGTATAAACAGTCCCCAATTCACTTCAGGTTCCACTATCAAAGAAAGAGAACTAGCAGAAAGAACCCTAAAAGGTGAATACTACTATCCTGCAACTAATGCATTATGGTTCTATGCACCAGGAAGAAATAGCAATTGTATTAGTACCTGGTATGATCAAGCCCTAGCAGGAAGATTTAAAAATCATTGTTTCTATGCCCCTGATCCAAATGTATGCCCCCCACTGCATTAACACAATTAAAAATATATTGTCAAATCATAGTAAACTATGCTATAATAAATGTGTTCTTAAAAGAACCCATAGGGGCGTGGTATAATGGTAGCATAGGAGTCTCCAAAACTTTTGATGGGAGTTCGATTCTCTCCGCCCCTGCCATTAAGAAACTTAAGACTCTTTGCATAAGAGTCTTTTTTTATATTATCATATAAGAAGGTGATACAAATGAGTGAAACTGATAAAAAAAGTTTAGAAAATGCCAAGAAATTATTTTCAAGTGGAGACATTAACAATATTGAAATAGGTACTGTTAAAGGATTACAACAAATTCATAAATATCTATTTGAAGGTTTATATAACTTTGCAGGTATCATCAGAAAAGAAAACATTTCTAAAGGAAATTTTAGATTTGCTAACACTCTATATTTAGAAGATATATTAAAAAAAATAGAAACAATGAAAGAATCTACATTAGATGAAATAATTGATAAATATGTAGAAATGAATATCGCTCATCCTTTCTTAGAAGGAAATGGTAGAAGCACAAGAATTTGGTTAGATTTAATATTAAAGAAAAATCTAAATAAAATTGTTAATTGGGAAAACATTGATAAAAGATTATATTTACAAGCAATGGAACGAAGCCCAATTAATACTTTAGAAATTAAAACTTTAATCGAAAATAATCTAACAGATGATTTAAGCTTAACTACAATTTTTAAAGGTATAGAAACTTCATATTATTATGAAACAGATGAATATTATTAATATTCAAATTAAACAAGGGGGAATTTTATTATGATAAGAGAAGTAGTAAGAGTTACTAGAATAGCAAATGATTTCACTACTAAAGACTTATCTGAAAAATCACAAGTATCAAAATCATACATTAATGAAATAGAAAAAGGTAAGAAAAATCCATCTAATGATATATTAAATAAACTAAGTGAAGGATTTAATTTAGATATTAAAGATTTACTCTTCTTAGATAAATATCATGATTCTCTTATTGGTAAAAAAGAAAAATTAGAAATATATAGAATGCTTCTTTTAAAAACATTAGAAACTTATGAAGAAATAGAAGTAAAAAAATGCAAATAAAAACATCTTTACATAATTGATGTTTTTTATTTTGCAAGCTCTAACTTACTTTTTTAACGTATATGTAAATGTTTTATCTTCTGAGATTTCAGGAACAAAACGATGTCTTAACGGCCCAAAAGCTAAACGAGAAAATGCATTCCCACTAGCACCTACATCAATCATCATTTTAAGTTCTGTTATCTTATCACCACTCTTTTTAGCATTGCTTAATATTAATAAACTATCAACATCTAAAAAATTATCGGGATCAAAAATCTCCTTCATTTCTGAAAGTGATAATTCCATTACTTTACTAGATAATACTTCTATATTATTATTTTTATAAGAATATAATCTTTTTATAACATTACAGGAACTATCATCGCGGACTAAAAATTCATCATTTATACATTTTTCAGGCATATCAGGAATACCAAGATCATTATCACAATCAGTAATGAAAAAAGTAGTATGTCTTACTGCGAAAAAATTTATATCAGTAATACCAATTTCAACAATATCATTACACAAAGATCCATCTAAAAAACGATATTTAATCTTATAATAATGTTCATCATCCTTTAAATAGCATAATCTCTTATTTTGAAAAATAATCTCCGGATTAAGTCTTTCTATCTCTTGTAAATATGATACCAAAGGTTCAAAAGATAATAATTCCTGTCGATTTTGTAATAAAGATATTAAATCCATATATTTTCATCCTCTCTGATTTTTCTTTAACTATTTATGTACCAATCTGTTTTCAATGAAAAAATTATATCATATACTAAATTACTTTTCAAATCAGCATAATAAAAATATAATTGATGTTATTTACAAAAACTTAACACAAAATAATGTCAACTAACTTGCATTTCTATTGCCAAAAAACTACAATTAAAGTGGAGGTAGAATATGGAAGCAAAAGATATTAAGAAAGTCGCTTGCGTTGGTGCAGGTATAATTGGTTATAGTTGGGCTTTATATTATTCTCTAAAGAAGCTATCAGTAAATGTTTATGATATAACTGATGAAGCTTTAAATCTTGCCAAAGAAAGAATTCACGAAAGTCTACTTAACTTAAAGAAAAATAATGTTGTAACAGAAGAAGAAATTAACGAAATCGAAAGTAGAATTAATTACACTACTTCAATGGAAGAAGCAGTAAAAGATGTAGAATTTATTACTGAATCTGGTCCTGAAAGTTATGATATTAAAAGGAAAATGGTTGAAGAAATGGAAAAATATACTAAAGAAGATACAATCATCTCATCTTCCACATCAGGACTACTAATTACAGAAATAGCAAAAGATGCTAAACACAAAGAAAGATTCATAGGAGCACATCCTTATAATCCACCACATTTAATACCATTAGTAGAACTTACTAAAGGAGATTATACAACTGATGAAGTCATAAACACTGCTAAAGACTTCTATCAATTAATTGGTAAAGAACCTGTAGTATTACAAAAAGAAGCCTTAGGATTTATCTGTAATCGTATTCAAATGGCTGTTTATAGAGAAGTATGTAGCCTAGTAATGAATGGTGTATGTACTATAGAAGATGCTGATAAAGCCGTTACTTATGGGCCAGGATTAAGATGGGCTATTATGGGACCTAGTCTAGTCTTTGAATTAGGTGGTGGTAAAGGTCACATAGATGGACTTATGAAACATCTAAACCCATCTATTAGTTTATGGTTACACGATATGGCAGATTTTAAAGACTTTCCTGAAGATTTTCCAGAAATAGCAAGAAAAGGTGTAGAAGAAGCCTTAAAAAATAGACCTAAAGAAATAGGTAATGATGATGAGTCACTTGCCGAATATCGCGATAAAATGCTAATAGAAATATTAAAATTACATGACAAACTATAAAAAGTACAGATACTGTACTTTTTTACATAAAATCTTTTAATATTTCCTTTAAATAATTATTATTAATCCAAAAACAATGTTTTGTATAACAACTAGCACCTGTTAATTTATCTTTTACTGGTAATGGATAAACATCCTTTGAATTTCTACCGTGAGGTCTTACATGACAGACTTCATTATCACTAAGTCCAACAAAATTAGTTTTTCTTTTTCCGTTAGTTATTGATTTAACTATATTACCACTTTTAATAGTATTATAAGTTGCTTTCCACATTTCCATAACACTAGTTTCTATATCAAGCTCTGGCATATTCCAAAGCTTTATTCCTTTAAAATATATTCATTATTAACTTTTTTAAATACGAAGAACATATATTTAGTTGTTTCTAATTCTTCTCTTAAATCGCAGGTTTTCCAATCTTGGTTGACTATATCCGTATATTTAAATGCTGGGAAAGAAATTGATTCTTTTATCCTTCCATTTTCTTCAATTCTAATTGTTTTAGGGATAATGTTAGCTTTTTGAAATTCTTCAGTTTCTGCTAAATTACTTCTTACATTAAACATTTTATTAATTAATAAACTATTTATATTTTTGGCATTTGAATTTATACTTAATTCTTTCATTAATTCTTTTTGTGATTTTCCTTTGTATTTATTAATAATATTATTAACATATTCTTCAAATGAATATTGAGTATCTTTTAATATTTTTTCAACATCAGAATAATTTCCTATGAATTTTCTAACTAATTGTGTCATATAAGAAACTTTAAAGCAAAAAGCTCTTTGCATAGCTGGAATATCATTGAATGGTTGCTTTCTTACTGATAAAGAATTTGCTCCTTTTGTACAAGCTCCTAAGTACATTGTGTCAGCTTCAGATATTTCATGAGCTTTGCCTTCTTTAATTTTATTAATTATTGTATTCCAGTCTTTCTCGATTTGATTTAAGTCTTCATTTAATGCTAATTCCAACAATTTTTCATGAGTTATTTTATAGTCTTTTTTATCTTTTCCTGGTTCCCACAAGTACCAAAGTAGTTGTATCTTATTATTTTTATACCAAAAGTGACTATTTCTAAATTCATTCTTGTATTCATTTTCAAAATCTATAATATTAAGAACAAGTCTTTCTTTTGCAGATAATTTTCCATTCTTTAATTTTCTATAAGGTGTAACTTTTAATTCAATACCTGCTGGCATGAAATCTGGTTCAGAATCACTATTATTTTCCATTCCAAATAAATATTTTTCTATTAATTGTCCTAATCCACCTTTATTTGCTTCTTTATCTTCAATAGTAATTACTTCAGCTTTAATTAAATCATTTAATGATTTACCTAAGGCTGATTTTGTTATTACTTCAATTTCTTCCCGACTATATAATCTTCCTTTTTTCATAAAAAACTCTCCTTTCGATCTTGTTTTTAATTAAGATTTAGTTTAAAATATATATTATATAAAGGTTAATCTTTCCCAATAAATATTTTATAATATTATCTAGGAAGGGTTGATCTTTTCACTTGCTTTTATTATAATATAAGTAGGTATTTTTAACAACATAGGAGGTTATGATTTATGGAAAAAACATTAGTTGAATTATTTGCTGGAGTAGGCGGATTTAGATGTGGGTTAAATCACGTAGAACTTAAAGAAAATAAGACAGTAGAAAAAGGAAATTGGAAATGCTTATGGGCTAATCAATGGGAACCTGCAACTAAGTCTCAAGAAGCCTATGATTGTTATGTTAAAAGATTTGGCTCTGAAGATGTAAGTAACGTTGATATTTTTAAAGTAGATAAACATGAAATTCCAGACCATACACTATTAGTAGGAGGATTCCCTTGTCAGGATTACTCAGTAGCACAAACGCTTTCTACTAGCAAAGGTATTGAGGGTAAAAAAGGTGTTTTATGGTGGGCTATTGAAGAAACTCTAGCTATTAAACAACCTCCATTTGTTTTATTAGAAAACGTTGATAGATTGTTATTATCTCCTGCTAAACAAAGAGGAAGAGACTTCGGTATGATTTTAAGAAGTTTCTATGAAAATGGTTATGATGTAGAGTGGAGAGTGATTAATGCTGGTGAATATGGATTACCTCAAAAAAGAAGAAGAACTTATATATTTGCTTATCATAAATCAACTAATTATTATAAAAAAATGCAAGAAATTAATGAAAGAGATATATGTTTTGAACAAGGTATATTTGCTAAACAATTTCCAATTAAAGATGGTTATGAAAAAATAGTAAAAAATGATGTTTCTGGATATAAAGACTTATTGGAAGTTAGTGACAAATTTAAATCTGAATTTTATAATACTGGTGTGATGATTAATGGAGGTATTTATTCTATAAAAACAAAACCTGATTATAATTTAGTATATCCTTTAAGAAATATTAGAGAACAAGAAAAAGTAGATGATAAATATTTTTTATCAGAATCTCAAATAGAAAAGTTTACTTATTTAAAAGGTGGTAAGAGAATACCAAGAGTTAAACCAAATGGACAACCTTACACATATAGTGAAGGTGCGATGCCATTTCCAGATAATTTAGATGCTCCAGCTAGAACAATGTTAACTAGTGAAAGTGGTATTAGTAGAACAACTCATGTTATAGAAGATTTTAAAACAAAAAAACTAAGATTATTAACACCAAAAGAGTGTGAAAGAATAAATGGATTCCCTGATGATTGGACTAATACAGGTATGTCCGATAAAAAGAGATATTTTATGATGGGTAATGCACTTGTCGTTGGTGTTATTGAAAGAATTGGAAAAGAAATAGAAAATATTATTGATGAAGAAGAGTAACAATAAAAACAATAAGAAAATTAATCTTCTTTCAATAATAATTTAATTACTAAGGAGAAAAGGTTGACTATGAAAAATAAATATAATAAATTAGTACGTGATAACATTCCAAATATTATTAAAGAAAATGGTGAAGAGCCAATCTATCATATTTTAAATGATGAAGAATACTGGAATGCTTTGTTAAAAAAGGATACAGAAGAATTAGAAGAAGTTAAAGAAGCAGAAAGTAAAGATGAAATATTAAAAGAACTAGGAGATAAACTAGAACTTATTAGAGCAATGGCAGAGTATCAAGGTTTTACACTAGAAGATGTTATAAAACAAGCAGATAAAAAAAGACAAACAAATGGAGGCTTTCAAAAGAGATTGTTTTTAGAAACAGTAAAAAAAGAGGAAAAGTAACCTCTTTTTAATTTCCTGACTCTGCAGTATATAAATTTTGATATTGTTTACAACTCTTTAGCAACTCTTTATGAGTACCACTACCTACTAATTTACCCTTCTCTATTATATGAATAGTATCAGCATCAACAATAGTAGATAATCTATGCGCAACTATGATTACAGTATGATCTTTAACTAAATCATCAATAGTCTTCTTAATATATTCTTGAGACTCATTGTCAAGTGCACTAGTCGCTTCATCAAAAAGGATTATCTTAGTATTTAAAAGAAGTGTTCTAGCAATAGCAAGTCTTTGTTTTTGTCCCCCAGATAAGTTAATACCACCTTCTCCAATTACAGTATCATATCCTTTAGGTAAACTCATAATATAATCATCTATATAAGCTCTTTTACAGTACTCTCTCACTTCTTCTAAACTAACATCTTCCCTGACTAATCTAAAATTATCAAGTATTGACAAATTAAATAGAAAAGGACTTTGTCTAATAATAGAAATATTACCTCTTAAAGACTCTTCAGTTAAATCTTTAATATTAATACCATCTATAGTAATAGAACCAATACTCGCATCAAAATATCTAAGTAACAAGTTAAATATTGTACTCTTACCATTACCACTACGTCCTACAATAGCAATCTTTTTATTAGGAACAATTTCTAAATTAAGACCATTTAAAGTATAATCTTCATCTTCTTTATATTTAAATTTAACATTATTAAATTTAATAACCCCCTTAGTATTATCTAAATCCTTAGAACCATAAACTTCATCTTTATATAAATCATTATTTAATAACTCACCTATTCTTTTTAAAGAAACAGTTACTTTATTAAAGCTAACACCAAAGTCACTAATACTCTCAACTACTTCATCAATTCTCCAGATATAAGACTCCATCATTAAGAAAACAGAAAGACTAATAACACCATCTAAGTAACACTTACCAGTTGTAAAAAGAATTAAAAACTGAATTAAGAAATAAGCTAAGTTATTAAAACCATAATACCATCTTTCATACTTTCTAACTTTAGCAGTATGACTATAAAGCTTATCTATAACTTTAGAAATATTACCCTCTATTATTCTAGTAATACCAAGTGACTTAATCTCTCTAATCCCTGTAATATTTTCTGTCGCTACTTTTACATAAGAGTCACTTTCTTTTTTAATATTTTCTTGGCTTTTCTTAATTCTAGGAAAGAACTTCATCGAAATAAATCCCATAATAACAGCAAGTAACATAATTTCTATAAATAATACAAGAGATATTCTAATTGCAATAACTATAACTATAATTACGACTACTGCTTTACAAATAAGTCTAACCATCTTAGATAATAATTCCATCACTCTATCAGGATCAGTATATAAACGATTAATAAACTCTCCAACACCAATTTCTTCAAAAGCAATAGCAGGTAACTTATCTATCTTTTTATATAGGTCTTTACTTACATTTTTTGTAAACTTAATCTCAAAATATGTATATAAAGCATCTCTTGGTATCTGTAAAAAGGTGTAGAAGATAATGTAAATACTTTCATACATTGCTAGATAAAAAACAAATGAATTTATGTCTTTAGCAGTTAATGCTTCAACTGCAACACCCCAAAAATATACAGATATTAAAGCAGGTAAATAAGATAGTGCAACTAAGATAATATAAAGAACAAGCTTTAATTTATCATCTTTAATATAATCCCAAAATATTTTAAAATGTTTTAACTTTTTCAAAAGAATACACCTCCAACAAAAAAACTACTTTACAGTAGTTTCCATCAAAATAATATCAAAAGCATGAGACATCTTTTAAAACACTACTGTAAAAAAATGTAATAAAGTTTTCTATTTACACTAGTAACTAAAAGTCTCATCATAATCACTCTTCCTTTCAAGTGACATAATAATAGCATATAGATACATACTTGTCAAACTACACATCTTATAAATTTGAAAGAAAGACTTAATAGAGTTATAATATAGCCGAGGTGATAATTTTGATTATATGTCCAAATTGTAAAACTGAAAATGATGATGATGCTAAATTCTGTAAAAACTGTGGATATTATTTCTTAGAAGAAAATAATAAGCAAGATAATAATAGAAGAGAAAGCAAAAAGAAAGATAAAGTAAAACATAAAACCAAAACTAAAAATAAAACAAAAGTAAAAAAGGAAAAAGTAAAAGCTCCTAAAAACAAACAATATAATGATAAACCAAAATCTAGTATCTTTACCAAAATACTTTTACTATTCTTTATTCTTTTATCTATAGGACTATTAGTAATTGCAAGTATCCTAGGATATCACTACTATGAAGAAAATAATATAGAAGTTCCTAATGTAATAGGATATTCTTATGAAGAAGCAACAGTAATACTTGATACTGCAAACTTAAGTTATGAAATGAAAGAAGTAGAAACAACTAATCAAGATGAGGTTGGTATTGTCATAAAGCAAAGTAAGAAAGGTGGCTCTAAAGCCCATGAAAATGCTGTTTTAACTCTAACAGTAGGAGTTCTAGATAATCACGTTACTGTTCCAAATGTTATTGGTATGAGTATAGAAGAATCCACAAGTAATTTAAATAAAAATAACATATCTTATAGAATAGAATATGAAGAAACTACTGATGAAGAAAATAATACAGTTATAAAACAAAGTATAAGAGCAGGTAAAAAAATAGAAAATACAGAAATTATAACTATTACAGTTGCAAGAAACACAAATAATAATAGTGATACTGATAACAATGAAACAAATAACGAAGAACCAGATGGTAATGATAAGTCAGATGAATCATCTAATCAAGACCAAGAAAAAAATCTACAAAACTAGTAGATTTTTTAATTTAAAGAATTACCTTTAACATCAACCTTTTCTATATTAACATTAACATTATTACTCAAACTATCTGGAAGTCCTTTATTTAATAAGATACTATCTTGCTTTACATCATAGCTAGTATCTAATTCATTTAATCTAAGCACATCTGGATCTACACTCTGTTGATAATCAGCATCATCACTAGGTCTTAATAAAAATTCACTATTATGAATATCAACATATTTCAAGGAATCATTATATCTAGCTAAACCTTCTAAAAGACTATCGGTAAAACTATCATTTAATCCAGTATCAACTTTAATAACACCTTCACCATAATCTTCTAAATCTGCTCCTTCTGGTACAGCAATAGTAACATTAGGCATAATCTGATCCCCTACTGCAACTTCAATATCAGAAGGAATTAAAGTTGGCTCTGCTCCACTCAGAGCATAAACACCTTTTTGAATATTACCACCAAAAGATTCCTTCATCCCAATAGCAAGTAAATCAGCATGATTATTACCTTTATTATAATTACCTATTACTTTGTAATCATCACCACCATAATTAGTTAATGCTACAAAACATTCCGTGCCATCTTTATTTAATTGATTTATATCTCTAACTTCAACATCAAGTCCTGTCGCTTCCAACGAATCTTCTGCCTGCTTCATCTGTTCATCACTAATACCATCATTAACAAGTACTACATTTAATGTTGATAAATCTTCTGTACTAGTATTAATATCATAAGACTCCTCTACTGGTTTTGGTTCTACAATTGGACCATCATTAGAATCTCCTCCCATAATATTGCTACATCCAACACCTAAAGCAGAAACACCTACTGTAACTCCCATAATAGCACCTATCATTTTTCTTCTTCTAGCAAGCAGCCTTCTTCTCCTAGCCTCTCTAATCATCTCAGGAGTAGCTCTAAAATTATTAACAACTCTTCTCTCACTCATAATAAAACCCTACTTTCTACTAGTATTATCTGCAATTATATTAAGTAATCTAATAATCTCACCAAGTCCATAAATCATACTACAAAATATAAAACTACCAAGCCAAAATAACAAAGTCAAAGTCAAATTATATTCTGTCTTAGTACAAGTAGCAAACAACTCTGATGTTTCACTACAAGCAGGAAATAAATTTCCCATAATAACACCAGCAATAAACAAGAATATAAACAAACATACCGCTAACTGTTGATAAAAGTTATAATTCCTTTTTTTCTGAACTTCATTACTTATCTTCTTTAATTTAGGTAAATCTTCTCTTTCTTCATCAATTTCATCAAATAAATCTCTCATTTCAAAGCCTCCTCATCTTTATTCTTTTTAGGTCTACCACGTCTTTTAACCTCTTTAGGCTTTTCTTCTTCTTTAATAATCTTATCTTCCTTAACTTCTTCTACAGCCTCTTCTTTCTTCTCTTTTTCTTTAGATGCTTCTAACTCTTTTCTTTCAATATACTCTTTATATAGATAAATATATCTAACAAACATAAACTGATATATCGCTTCTAGCAAATAAACAACTACATCTTCAAAACTATTAACTGATACTAAAGACACAATCAAACTAATAGCAATTATACCAATTAATAAATAATAGTACTGCCCATTATTAATCTCTGCTAAAGGACTATCAGATAATCTCAAATCTTTACCAATAACTGTACTAGTAAAGAAAGAATAACCAAAATAAAGTGTAATCAACACATTAAAAGCTAAGTTCAAAATAGAATCAAATCCAAAAGATTGAAATATTGTAAATAAACTAGCAAAAGTTGTCAGTAAATAAAATACAAACATAACAACATTTAAATAATCAAAATACTTCTTACCAAACTTAACTCTAATTAAAATAAAATAAATTAAACTAACTAAATAAATACTATTATGATTAATAATTGATCTAAATATATCCCCTGCTGCCATATGACTTTGAATAGCAAAAGACTGTGATAAAATTATAAGCACAACTAATAAACCAATTAAAATATATGTAATCATACTAGGACTATCAAAGAAATCTTTTTCTTTACTTTTATTCATACAAATCCCTACCTTTCTTACTCCAATATAATTGTATCATAAATCTTAAAAAAAGAACATTAAATTAACTAACTAATGTCCTTTTTCTATATGCAGTTTTCTCATCTACTTTATAATTTTCTTTAATATCTTTAAGACTATTATATTTATTTCCATAATTATCTCTAACTAATTTAATAAATAACTCTTCTTCATAATAACCATCAAGTAAATTATTACCATTTTTAATTAGTCCATATACTTTTGTAGTATCTACATTATCACCACTAATTTTATTAAAAGACCAATCACTAACTTTATAAATATTATATTCTTTATCAGTAACATCTTGATTATAAATCAAATATTCTCCACATTTTAAAGTTACTTTTTTATTATTAAGAGAGAATACTACTTTAGATTCATACATATCACAATATTCATCACCAGAAAAGTTATTTTTAATTCTAGTTACCAAATTACTATTAATAAGTTCATATAAGTAAACCACATCTTCACTAGTCTCATTATTATAATTAACAGCATTAATACCTACAGTCTTAGCATTATACTTAAATACTTCATATTTTTCTTTCTGAGTATTATTAATAACAATAAACAAAAGAATAGCGCTAAGTATCAAACAAGTAACTGCAACTGTTAAAAACTCATACGTTCCCTTCCCCTTTTCATCAAATCTTACTTTCATAAGCTTTAATCTTTCCTTCTATAGTATCATCAACTAGTTTAACAGTATCAATGCATAATTTCAAAGCACTATCATAATTACCTTTATAGAAAAGGGAACTAGCTCTATCAAGGCCACTATTAATATCATCATGTAAGCTTCTATATCTATTACCATATACTATTAAAGCTTCTGTTAACTTAGCTTTATTAATCATATTTAATGTTGTATTATAAAGCTTTAAAACTAAGTCCCTAGCAGTATCTACTCTAGTATTAAGAGTCTTAATAACAATAGGTTTACGAGATAATTCTTTAACTACTTCTTCTATCGCTTCATTCGCTTCATTAAGTTCAACAAAATAATTATCACTAATTATAGGTAGTTTAAACTCTCTCATCTTCTCTTTACATTCTCTTAATAGTTTATCTATTTCACCTAACTGTTCTCTAGCTCTTTGTTCATCTTCATACATATTACCTAAACTCTTCAAAGCAACATCTAAAGTTGATTCAGTCTGCTTAAGCTTTAATGTAAGTTCATCCACTTCTTTAGTAACTAATGAATAAGGAGTCGCTTTATTCTTAACTCTATCTACTAAGTTTTTATATTCGTCTTTAATAGAGGTTAAATCTTTATTAACTTCATTAATAATCTTAACATCCTCTTCATTAAGGTCATACATATTCTTAATATCATCTAACTGGTCATAAATATCACTAACTATTTTATCAGTCTTCTTTAATTTCTTACCAAAATCTCTAATACCTTCATCATATACTTTTCTTGAAAGTCTTTCTTTCTCAAAATCAACAAAAATACTATCTAAATAATCAAGAATAGTCTTAAGTTCAAACATACAATCTTCTAGATTCAAGACTTTAATTCTATCTAAAATAATTCCAACATTCTTACGTGACTCTTCCAAGTTATAGTCAAGATTTAAATATTCAATAGGATAACCTTTTTCTATCATATCTTTAGAAGTATCTTCAATCTCTTTAATTCTCTTTGGAATCAATTGTTTACACATAAGCATTAAATCAGGAACTTCAGAAACAACTATTTCCATATGTTCTATCATAGTATCCAATGCTTTTACTATATGTACTACATCACTATACATATTATCATCCATTGCTTTTTCAAACTCTAAAAATCTCTTCTCAATATTTTCAAGTTGTAACTCTATCGCTTCCGCCATCTCTTCATAAAGATTCTTATGTTCATTATATTCTTTATTTAAAGCTCTATACTTAGTTTTAAGTTTACTAATAATACTACGATACTTCTCTTCACTTAAAGTAATCTCTTTTATCTGATCAAGTAAATCATCAGCTTGTTCTCTAACTTTATAAACTTCCATTTCACATTTTGCAATTCTAAATTTAGCAGTTTTATATTCCTTCTTATCTATAAGAGTATCTAATTCTATAAGCATATCATCTATTTTGGGAATATCTTCATTTTTAATAGTATCAAATCTCTCTTCCCACTTTTGATACTTCTCTTCCATTTTTTCATTCTTGATAATTGGCTCTAACTTAGAAAGCTCTAAAAGTACAGGTGTACTTCCAATTAAGTTTTTTTCACGCTCTAAATTATCATATATATCTTGATAATATCTCTTTTGTTTTCTTTTTAAAATAGTGATAATAAGGATTACCAAAATTAAAACTACAATAATAGCACTAATTATATATAATAACGTATGTCCCATTACTATCACCTCTACTATAACATCATATCATAAACTATATTTTTTTGCTACCTAAAACTTGACAAAAAGAGAATTTCATAATATGATATTAGAGCAATTTACTTGAACAGCAATGCTTTACTTTATTCAATGTGTTTTTTTAAACTGAGTAGCTTTTGTGCTGTAAAGCGAAAAAATTACTCCCTGAATAAATGGTGAAAGCAACAATCAAGAAAATGCAAATATAAGGAAAGGAGAAAAATTATGGCAAGATATACAGGACCAAGTTACAAAAGATCAAGACGTGTTGGTATGTCTCTAAGTGAAACAGGAAAAGAACTTGCAAAAAGACCTTATGGACCAGGACAACATGGAAATGCAAGACATGGTAAACCAAGTGATTATGGTAATCAATTAAAAGAAAAACAAAAATTACGTTTCATGTATGAAGTTAATGAAAAGCAATTTAGAAAGACTTTTGATGAAGCTGCTAAAATGCCAGGTGTACATGGTACTAACTTCTTAATTTTATTAGAGTCTCGTCTAGATAACTTAGTATATCGTATGGGATTTGCAACTACTCGTCGTGGAGCAAGACAACTTGTAAACCATGGACATATTACTGTAAATGGTAAAAAAGTAGATATTCCATCATACAGAGTTAAACCAGGAAGTGTTATAGCATTAAAAGAAAACTCTAAAGATCACAAAGCTGCTAATGAAGCTTTAGAAAAAGTTAACAAACGTGTTGAATATGTAACTTTTGATGAAAACAAAAAAGAAGGTACTTATGTAAGATATCCTGAAAGAAGTGAACTTAACATGGATATCAATGAGTCACTAATCGTTGAATTCTATAATAAATAGGAAATAAAAGAATCAAGGGCTGAACAAGTTCTTGATTCTTTTGTTTTGAACATAAGAAATAAAATAAATTTTATTTCGCCCTTGTCGTTGCCTCCAAGGATTCCTATTTCATAGATAGAGTAACCTCTATTCTCCATAGGCTTAAATTCCGATGGTCACCACCGTACTAATTTATTTTTATATTAAATCGTTTTTTTCTATCTAAAACATTATCTAAACTAAACTTTGTAAATTATAGTGTAACTTTAATCCTTCAAATAATATGTTTAAACTAGCATTTATA
>CAMMQC010000025.1 GCA_946498975.1 uncultured Mycoplasmatota bacterium | reverse complement strand
TTCCACCTGCTAAATTATACGACCTACCCAGTCGCACCAAAATTCATACTTTTTTAAGAAATTTTATTATTTAAAATATCTTCAAAGATAATATTAAGACCTTCCCTTATATTTATAAGGATGTTATTTATCTTTTTTTCTTTAATTAGATATTCTTTATATAAAGGAATAGATTCTAACTTATTTAGTTCATTATCTAATTCTTGTTTTATATTATTATCAAGGTAAGCACTTTTAACATAAGTCTTTTGTAATGATTTAACTCTATCTATCGCTTCTATTATCTCTTTATTAGATTTAATCTTTTTTCTTAATTCTATATACTCCTTATAGTCTTTTTCTTCTTTAATAGCTTTTACTAACTCTAAGGCTTTCTCTTCTATTTCTTCATTACTTACTAACTTTTCCATCTAAACTCCATGTCTTCGCTTCTATTATATCTACATTAACAATACTACCTATTTCTACATCATCACCTGTAAAATTAATTAATTTATTAGTATCACTATAACCAAAGTATTCATTTTTCTTATCACTAATACCTTCTACTAGAACAGGTACTATTTTACCAACTAATTTGTCATTATTCTCTTTAAAGTAAGTATTAACTATATCATTAAGTTTATAAAGTCTTTGTTCCTTTTCTTCTTTAGTAATATTATCAGATAGTTTTGCAGCAGGAGTACCAACACGTGGTGAATAGATAAAAGTATAAGCATTATCATATTTACATTCGCGAACTAAGTCTAACGTCTCTTCAAAGTCTTCTTCTGTTTCTCCTGGAAAACCTACAATTATATCAGTAGATATAGTACAATTAGGTATCATTTCTTTCATCTTATGGAATAGAGTTAGATACTTTTCTTTAGTATAACGTCTTCCCATTAATTTAAGAATTCTATCACTACCTGATTGCACTGGTAAATGAATACTAGGCATAATATTAGGATACTTGGCAATTACTTCAATCATTTCATCAGTAAAGTCCCAAGGATGACTAGTCATAAATCTAATTCTAGGTATATTAGTTTTAGCAACATCTTCTAATAGCTCTGCTAATGAATAATTATCATACAAATCTTTACCATAAGCATTAACATTTTGACCTAGTAGAGTTACTTCTTTATAACCATCTTTAATAAGATTATCTATTTCTTTTAGGATATCTTCTTTTTCTCTACTTCTTTGTCTTCCTCTAGTATAAGGAACAATACAATAAGTACAGAACTTATCACAACCATAAATAATATTAACATAAGCTTTATATTTGCTAGCTCTATCTACTGGTAGACTTTCTATTAAATCCCCTTCTCTTGAATATACTTCTATTTGTTGTTTATCTTCACTTTTTTCTAATATTTCAGGTAACTGATAGAAATTATGTGTACCTATTACAAAGTTTACAAATGGGTATTTTGACATAATTGTATTAACAACTATTTCTTCTTGAGCCATACAACCACATAAACCTATCATTAAATCCCTTTTAGACTCTTTAATATGTTTTGCCTTACCAAGTAATCCAAATGCTTTATTATGGGCATTTTCTCTTATAGAACAGGTATTTAATAAGACTAAGTCAGCTTCTTCAATTATTTCAGTAAAAGAAAAACCTAATAGTTCTAATATACCTTTAATATTCTCACTATCATGTTCATTCATCTGACATCCATAAGTCTTTAAGAAACACTTTTTGTCTTTATATTTATTAAGATATTTAGAATTTATTTTATAATCTACTTTTTTATAATCTATTTTTGTACTACTTCTAGCGACTTTAAAATCTGGTAAATGCATATTATCACTTCTTTCTAAACAGTTATATTTTAACATATAAACATAGAAAAAAGAAGAATTTATTTTCTTCTTTATACAGTAACTTCCATCAAGACATTCTTAACTATATTATCCATGAAAGTTAATTTATTATTCATAAGTTCATTTTTAATAATATCAAAGTTCTTCTTAACTAAATCTACTATCTCTTTTACTTTAGGAAGTAACTTAGCTTTCTTAGATAATTCATTTACTATAGTTTCTAAATTAGTTAATTTAGTATATTTACCAAAGTTATCACTTTTAATAAAAGTATTATATAAATTGTTAAATGATACTAAATCAATGTTATTAAATCTTTTATCTTCTAATAATTTTAGAGTTGTACATAAATTACCTGTTGATATTGCAATATCAAGAATAGTTTTTCCTTCATTATTTCTAATGTTAGGATTAATCTCTTTATTTCTCTTTAACTTTTTAATAATATTAGCAGTATGAAGGTAGTTTCTAGTAGCAAGTAAATGAGTAAATGTATTACCATCTTTATTTTGATGATTAATATCACTATCTATTTCATTCATATACTTTTCTACTAAATCATATTTCTTACTCTTTAGTAATCTCATTAAAACAGTATTACCATCCTGATCTATTGTATTTAAACTAACTATTTTCTTCTTTATTAGTTTATCTACTAATTCTAGATGTCCTTCTTTAATAAGTTCAAATATCAAGGACGGTTCTTCTTCACAAGCAAGAGTTGCCTGTGTCTCATCGTAAAACATTTAAAACACCTCTTCTTTTTACGTGCGGTTTTTATTATACCATACGTCTATTGTTTTGTCAATTTTACTACATTACTAGTATTACCAATTCCTTGATATTTATACATTATTTATGATGTACTAAGAATAATTAAACTTATATTTTAAATAGTGGCTTGTTGTTTTCTTATAGTATGATATTTATAGTAATTCCTTAATTATTGGCAAATTTAACAATTTTATATAAGAACAGCGAAAAAAGTCCCAAAATATTAAACTTTAGGATTTTTTCCATATTTCATCTCAAATTTCTCTATTTGTGAAAGCCTAGCTGTTTTCTTCTTTAAAGTTTTTTGATCTTTTGGCTCTTTAAATGATTCTATATTTCTAATAGACTCATAATTAACAGTTCTTTCCCTTAATAAATCATATATTGACTCACTTAAAATTATATCTTGTTCTCCAAAGTATATATGTTTTATTACTGAATTAGCGATATACCCTTTATTGAAATTTATATCTAACTCTAAAGCACTAGGCATTGGTTGATTTATTCCTGACAATGTCGGAAGTGTAATATTTAAAGCACTATTTTTAATTTCTGTTGAATATTTATGTGAATGCCCGTGTAATATTATAGGAGCATAAATTTGACGAATTGTTCCTGTTTCTATATGGTGATATAAATGAATTTTATCATTCTTTATGTTGATTAATGTATTATTGTAGCCACCAATTACAATATCATGTCTAAAGTTATTACATATTTCTATTATATCTAAAGATGCTGTATTAAATGCACTAATATCATGATCACCAGCTACACTAAATGTTAAAATACTTTTATCATAAGGATAATTTTTTATAAAATAATCTATCTGTTGATATAAATCAGATATTTTTTGGGTTCCTTTAGTATAAGCTCCATCTATAAGATCTCCACCACATAAAATGATATTTATTCCATTTTTAATACAGTAATTATATGCCCTATTGATTAAATCAAGCCTTTCTAATTCATTTCCAAAATGCAAATCAGATATAAGTAATATTTTCATATTATTTTCTTTGTTATCTGTAATAATAGTCTTATTTTGACAATTACTTTTATAATTTTTTAAATCTTGCATTGTTGTTATATTTTTGTATTTTATAGATCCATCAGAGTAATACTTTCTTGAATGATTTAAGCCTCTATTTTTTAATTTAAGTAACTCTTCATACAGTTGATGTGAGTTAATATTAAGATTTTCGCATATTTCTCTATTATTTTTTCCTTCCTTTATAAGTTGTAATAATGTTTGTGTAAAATCTACTACTTCTAATTCTTGGCTCTCTGGCATTATTTCTTCTTTTTTTATAGATTCTTGTGGTTGTTCTTGCATTTTAATACCTTTCGATAATAATCTTTTCATTTTAGGAATTAATTTACCATAAAACTTTTCACTATATTCTTTGTTCCAACTTTTACTAGTTTGTGGGTTATGTAAATCATCCCCATATCTAGCTCTAATAACTAATTTTTCTTCTATTGATAAACTATAAATCATATCATCAATTTCTTGTTCTGAAAAATTACTAAAATATTCATAAATTGTTTGTAGTTTTCTTCCCATAATATCCCCCTTTATTTCTTAAAGTACATTACTTTATGATTACCCCTTTCGGATGCACTGTATTATACTACGTTCTTCTTGTAAAGTCAAGTTATTAGGTTGATTTTTAATGCTTAGCCTTTTAGTCAAACTATGTATATCTTGTGAAAACACTTGATTTTAAATCTTATTTCTAAAAGTAATGTACTTTATGATATAGAAAATAACCATTGGTGGAATTACTTCCATTAATGGTTTTATTCATATAATGGTTTCAACCGATTCATCATAATTACCTTATTTTCGTAATTTGGATGGACATATCTCTCTAAGGTGATTTTTACACTAGAATGTCCTAGTATTTCACTTAAAGTTTTGGGATCACATCCATTTTCAATACATCTAGTTGCAAATGTATGCCTTAAAGCATGAAAATTATATGAATCTATATTTATTTTTTTTAAAACTTTTTTATACTTATTAAAAAAAGTTCTTGTTTCAATAAATTTTTCATTACCCGATATTAAAAATGTATCAGGAGTAATGTTGAAGCTTAAATTCTTTAACATGGGGATTATAAAGTCTGGTATAGGGATTTCTCGAATAGAAGTTAAAGATTTTGGTTCATCAATTATAATTATCGTCTTTTTCTTTGATGTCGTATCTGGATTCTTTATTCTTACTAAAGTTTTTTTAATATATATTTTCTTATTTTCTAAATCAATATTCTTCCATTGTAAGGCACATAATTCACCAATTCTAAGCCCTGTATATAGACAAAAATAAATTCCAAAAGAAATTGTATCCATATTGCTTTGTAATTCAATTTCTAGTTGTTTTTGTTCTTCTTTTTTTAAAATTTGAATTTCATTTTTAGGTACTTTGGGCATTGGGATTTTTATGTTAACACCTCCATTTTTTAATATTTGCTGTAATATTATCAAAATATCTTTAACACTTTTGGGTGCTAATCCTTCATTAAGTAAATCAGCAGTGAATTTATTAATTATTTCTAAAGAAATTGCCTTCTTTTTTACTTTAGCAAAATTTGGTATTATTCTCGAATTAATAGTATACATATAATTGGAATAAGTAGATTTCTTATTTTTTATTTTTGAATTATCAAGCCAGGAATTTATATCATAGCCAATATAAGATTTATCAAATATTAATAAGTCTTTCTTTATCATTAATTCTTTTATTTTCTTTTTGTAATTATCAATAACCTCATTTTCATTACTTCCATATACAGATTTATAATTAGATGTACCATCTTCTTTATATCCGTAATGATATCTAATTTCGTACCTCCCATCCTTTCTTAAATAAATGTTTTCAAAATTTTCTTTCATATGATTTCTCCTTTCACATAATATAATACCTTTATTTTAAAGTACTAAAAAAATACAAATTAATTAAAGTGAAAGCAGAATTATTATGATTTTTAGACAAAATAAAATGCCATCTAATTCAGACAGCATTTTCAACTAACTTAGCTTTTATTATTTTTTAGGTGTAATTACTTCTAATCCTCCCATATATGGTCTTAATACTTCTGGTACTGTTACACTACCATCTTCGTTATAATTATTTTCTATTACAGCGATTAAACCACGAGGTGATGCTACTACAGTGTTGTTTAATGTATGGACGAAATATGTACCATTTTCTCCTTTAGTTCTAATACCTAATCTTCTTGCTTGAGCATCTCCTAGAGTTGAACAACTACCTACTTCAAAATATTTTTGTTGTCTTGGACTCCATGCTTCTACATCACATGATTTAACTTTTAAATCTGCTAAATCTCCACTACAACACTCTAACTGTCTAACTGGCACATTCATATTTCTAAATACTTCTACAGTAAACTTCCACATTTTCTCATACCAATCCATTGATTCTTCAGGTTTACAAATAACAATCATCTCTTCTTTTTCAAATTGATGAACACGGTAAAGTCCTCGCTCTTCTAGCCCATGAGAACCTCCTTCTTTTCTAAAACATGGTGAATATGAAGTTAGTGTTAAAGGTAAGTCTTCTTCTTTAATAATTTGTCCTTTATATCTACCTATCATAGAATGTTCACTTGTACCTATTAGATATAAGTCTTCTCCTTCTATTTTATACATCATCGCTTCCATCTCAGGAAAAGACATAACTCCAGTTACTACATCACTATGAATCATAAAAGGTGGCACACAGTAAGTAAAGCCTTTATCTACCATATAATCTCTTGCATAGGCAATCATTGCTTCATGAAGTCTTGCAATATCTCCTGTTAAGTAGTAAAAACCTTCTCCTGATGTTCTTCCTGCTGCTTCTTTATCCATACCATTTAATTTTAAAATTATATCAGCATGATATGGTATTTCATAATCTTTTTTATATGCTTCACCAAAACGTTCTACTTCAACATTTTCACTATCATCTTTTCCTATAGGAACTGAAGGATCCATAATATTAGGAATTACCATCATCTTACTTCTTAACTCATCGCTTAGTTTTTTCTCATCCTCTTCTATAGTAACTAATCTTTCATTAATCTTTTTAACTTCTTCTTTCTTTTTATTCGCTTCATCAATTTTCTTATCTTTCATAAGTAAACCAATAGAACTACTCTCTTCATTACGAGTTTTTCTTAACATATCACCTTCTTGTTTTAAAGCTCTTATTTTCTCATCTAACTCTATCACTTCATCTACTAAAGGTAATTTTTCATCTTGAAATTTCTTCTTAATATTTTCTTTAACAATTTCCTTATTTTCTCTTACAAATTTAACATCTAACATTTTTTCTTCTCTCCTTTATTCTATCATATAACTTTTTTGCATTCTTTTCCATAATTTTTTCTACATCTTCCGAAGAAAATACAGAAAGCAAATCCTCTTTTAATTCTGTGGCAATTTTATTATAATCATAAATTCCATATTCTTCATTATCATTTGGATCAATGATTGAAACGAAGTTCATATTATCACTCGAGACCATAACTCTATCAATTCCAAAAATATCAACCATATATTTAATATGTTCTATATATTTAGATTGTTTTCTGTTCCCTACAAACGCTGGATAACTAACAAGGCCAATCATACCACCAATTTCTTTTAAAGCAAGAAGTTGTTCTTTAGTCAAATTTCTCTTATGAGGGCACAATTCATAACTATTAGAATGGCTTGCATAACAAATTACTTCTTTACCTTTCTTTTGTTCTTCCTTAATCACTTCAATCATATCGAAAAATGTTTTTTGATTAGCATGTGATAAGTCTATCCCCATTCCAAGTTCAATACCTTTTCTTAAGAAATTTTTCCCTTTTTCAGTTAAACCACTATCACTACGATTTCCTGATCCATAACTATTTTTATTATTCCAAACTAGTAAAAAAGCATCAAGGCCAACTTTATATAACTGTTCTAATTCTTCTTCACCTTTTATGTAATCACAGCCTTCAATACTATATAACGAAGGGCAAGAAAAATGATTATCATACATTTTTTTGCTTTCTTGAAACATTGAAAGAACATTAATTTCTTTTTCTTTAATTTTGAATTTCTCTTCCATTTCTTCACTGTTCATAAAATATAGATTGCAAAAGACACCAACAATATTATTACTATTAATAGTTTTCTTCATTTTCTCCAAATAATTAAAAGATTTATATTTCGAAGAAAGAAAACAAATCGATAATAAATCATGATGTGTATCAAACATAAAATCCCTCCTAACAAAAAAAGGATGGCCTTAAGGAGCTTTAATAATGTAGTAAAGCGGTGCCATCCTTATTATACTTAATTTAGATAACGGTAATGCCCGGATATAAAATCATCTAAAGAGTAGATAGTTAAGGTTTTATTACTGTTCTCACCAACCACAGTATCTCTTAAATAAAATTACTTAACATTGTCTCTTGTCATCGACTTGATTTAATTATAAGGCTTACTCTAATTTTTTACAAGTATTTTTTACTTAGTTTCTATTATTAATTTAATAGCTGTTCTTTCTTCTCCATCAATTGCTATATCAGTAAAAGCAGGAATACAAACGATATTTTTACCAGCTGGTGCTAGAAATCCTCTTGCTATTGCTACGGCTTTAATCGCTTGATTTAGAGCTCCTGCTCCTACTGCTTGTATTTCTACACTACCATTTGCTCTAAAAACATTGGCTAGTGCCCCTGCTACTGAATTAGGGTTTGATTTTGATGAAACTTTTAGTGTTTCCATAATTTTATCATCCTTTCTTTTCTAAAATATTCTATGAAGCTTTTTAGAAAGAAAGAACAAAAAAAGAGTAAAATAAATTACCCTTAAAATAAACTCTCAATTTCTTCTTCTTTTTTTGGAGTAGAAGGTACTTCTACTTGAGGTACACTCTCAGCAATAGTTGGTGTTACTACTTCTTGTTTTAAAGGCTCAGTTGCTAGCGATTCGTTAGAAGATACTTCTGTCATTGGTGTTACAACAGGGGGTTCTTCCTTTATAGAAGTAGGTTCAACAACTGGTATTGAAACTGACTCTGCTTCAACTTTTGGAGATTCAACAACTGAATTGTTAGTAGAAACTTCAGGCTCTACAGTTTGTATAACTGGTTCTATAACATTATTATTAATTGTTGGTATGGCACCTGTATTTTCTAAAGGATTAGCACCACCATATATAGGTCTATGTTCATTTCCTTCTACCTCTATTTTAGGTATTACAGGTTCTGCACCTCCATAAATTGGTTTTGATAACTCTGATGTATCTATAACAGGATTTTTGTTTCCTTCTTCGTTTACAATAGTAATAGTAGGTGCTTCATCTACTTTAATATCATTATTAACAGATACTTCAGGTTGTTTTTGTTCTATGATAGGTGTTGAAACTGTTTCTAGTGGTGTTGATTCAACTGGCGTTACTTCTTTCTCAACAGGTTCTGCAGTTACTTGTGGTAACTCTTGTGCTAGAGGTTCTTGGTTTGTTATAACACTGCTAGATTCTTCTGGAACAATTGGACTATTATTAATAGTAGTAGGTTCAGTTTGAACATCAGAAGTTGGTGTTACTACTGGTGTAGGAATATTTCCCACATCGTTTGGTACGACAGTAGGTTGAACGACAGTTTCTCCAGTTGCGATAGTTGAATCAGCAGTTGAACTAACTACAGTTGTAGAGGCATCGTCAACAGTTTGGGCTTCTGTCTTTTTCTTTTTATCTTTCTTACTTCCTGTTGCAATAAATATAATTAATGCAATTAAAAGTAATAACACTCCACCTGTTATTAACATTCCTGGAATTGATGTAAAAAAACTTAAATCAAAATTAGCTAATATCATATAACTTCCATCTCCCTTATCTTATATATTAAATCATAACAAAAAAAGGGGTAAAAAGCAAATCTTTTTTACATGGTTAGACAATTCTTGTAAATTAAGAATTATTTATTTTATTAATTACCCTGTTAAAGTTACTGAAATATCCTTCTTTAGGCAAAGTTATAAAACACAATTTTTCTTTTGTTGTAGGATGAGTAAACTCTAGTTTATAGGCAAATAAAGCTAGAGGATATTTACCTTTACTTCCGTATTTTTCATCACCTAACAATGGATGATTATGATATGCAAACTGTACTCTTATTTGATGATGTCTACCTGTTTCAAGATTTATTTTGACAAGACTATTATTATCTTTAATATCAAGAACTTTATAGGTAAGGCTAGCAAGCTTACCATCTTTACTATTACTAACCTCACTACGGTATTCTACTCTTTTTAAATAATCTTGATATTTACCATCACTATCTAATATTCCCTTACAAACAGCAAGATAAGTCTTTTTAAATTCTCTATTTCTAATCCCCTCTGATAATCTTCTTGCAGCTTTACTAGTCTTTGCAAAGACCATAACTCCACCAACATTTTTATCAAGACGATGAACTAATCCTAAATAAACATTATCAGGTTTATTGTATTTTTCTTTAATATATTCTTTTAAAATAGTTAACATATCAGGAGTATTAGTACCATCACTTTGACTTAACACTCCTACTTTTTTCTCTACTACTAATAAATGATTATCTTCATATAAAATATTAATCATAACTTTCCCATCTTCCATATATACCACAAGGTAATATTAAGTTATTGTCTGTTATTTTAAGACCTATCTCACTACTACTAACAACTCCTTTATATTTTTTATTAATTGTTGTAAGTAATAGATTTTCTAAAGATGTTTTAGATAGTCCTGTTGTATAAGAGTTAATGATAAAGAATAAGGGCTTATCACTTAATATTTCAAGGCATAAATTAACTAGATTAGATAAATCTCTTTCTATATCCCAGACCTCTCCATTAGTACCTCTTCCATAACTAGGAGGATCCATAACAATAGCATCATACTTATTTCCACGTCTAATTTCTCTTTTAACGAATTTAACAACATCATCTACTAAATAACGAATAGTTTTATCTTTAAGACCTGATGATATTACATTTTCTTTACAAACTTCTACCATACCTTTAGATGAATCTACATGAGTAACTGAGGCTCCTGCTTTTAAACAAGCGACTGAGGCTGCTCCTGTATAACCAAAAAGATTTAAGACTTTAATATGTCTTTTAGAATTTTTTATTTTATTCATCATATATTCCCAATTAACTGCTTGTTCTGGAAATATACCAGTATGTTTAAAGCCCATTTGTTTAATATTAAGTGTTAAATCTTTATAGTTAATAGTCCAAGTACTAGGAATCTTTCTTAAGTTTTCCCAGTGTCCTCCTCCTTTATTAGAACGGTAGTATACTGCATCTATCTTACCTTTATATTTTTCTAATAAATTACCATTATCCCAAATAACAGTAGGATCTGGTCTAAGTAATATATATTTACCCCAACGTTCTAACTTTTCTCCATTTGAAGCATCTATAAGTTCATAATCTTTAAAATTATTAGGTGTTAACATTTAATCACATCCTCATATCAATTATACAATATTATTTATTAATTTTCTCTAAAACTTTTACTTTACCTTTTTTTGGCTATATTATACTATATATGGGAGAATTTGGTAAAGAAAAACGAACTATAAAGGTAGCAATAAATTTACTACTACCTTCTAAAATTCTAGTATAGCTTTAATTCTTCTTACACCAGCACTACTAGCCTCTTCTTTTATAATTTTAAATTCACCTATTTCTTTTGTGTTTTTAACATGTGGTCCTCCACATAATTCTTTAGAAATATCACCTATTGAATAAACAGTAACAATATCAGGATATTTTTCAATAAACATACATTCTGCTCCTGAGGCAAGTGCTTCTTGTTTTGACATTTCATCTACTCTAACGTCTAATCCCTCATCAATCCATTTATTTACCAAGTCTTCTACATTCATCTTTTCTTCATCCGTTAGTTTATGGTCGCAGTTAAAATCAAATCTCATTCTTTCTACTGTAATATTAGAACCTCTTTGGTGAATATTTTTATCTACTACTTCTTTTAATGCAGCATTAAGCAAATGAGTTGCTGTATGATATTTAGTTTCTATTTCACTATCTCCAGCAAGACCACCTTTAAATTTACCTTGCGATGAACTTCTTGATAATTCTTGATGTTCCCTAAATTTTTGATTATATCCTTCAACATCAACATTTAGTCCTTTTTCTTTTGCTAATTCTATTGTTAATTCCAATGGAAATCCATAAGTATCAAATAAATGAAATGCGGTTATACCATCAATATCTTTATCTGATATTTTTTCAAACTTTCTTAACCCCTTTTCTAGCGTTCTATTAAATTTAATTCTTTCTGCTTTTAATCCTTCAAGTACAACTTCTTTATTATCTTCAAGTTCTTTATAATAGTTTTTGAAATCATCAATAAAGATAAGTGCTAACTCTTCCATCCACGATGAATTAGTATCAATGCTAAGTTTTTTTGCATGTCTAATAGCTCTTCTTATTAATCTTCTTAAAATATATCCTTGATCAGTATTGGAAGGTTTAACTCCAGCCGGATCAGCTAAAATAAATACTGCTGTTCTAATATGATCTAATATTATTCTGAATGACTTTTTATTACTATCATATACCTCACTTGATATTTCTTCTAATTTTTTTCTAGGATTTTTCCAAATTGATGACATATAGTTATCATCATATCCTTCAAGGGAAGCTACTACTCTTTCAACACCCATACCCGTATCAATATTTTTCTTAGGAAGTTCCTCTAAAGAAGAATCTTCTTTCAAATTATATGACATAAATACATCGTTCCAAATTTCAACCCATCTTTCATCTTCAGGATCAAATTTTAATGGTATCTCTTCATTTCCCCTAAAATAAAATATTTCTGAATCTGGTCCACATGGCCCAGTTTCTCCAACTTTCCAAAAATTATCATTTTCTGTTGGATATATTCGTTCTTCTTTGATACCTAAACTTTTCCATATTTCAATTGATTCATCATCTTTTGGAATGATATCATTACCAGCAAATACAGTTACAGCTAACCTTTCGATTGGAATATTTAATTCTTTAGTTAAAAATTCAAATGACCAAGTAATGGTTTCCTTTTTAAAATAATCGCCTAAAGACCAGTTACCAAGTTGTTCAAAAAAAGTATGATGATAAGTATCTCCAACTTCCTCTAAATCTGTAGTTCTAATACACTTTTGATAATTACAAAGTCTAGTACCATAAGGATGAGGCTGTCCCATTAAATATGGTATTAATGGTTGCATACCAGCTGTATTAAATAATACTGATGGATCATTTTCTGGCACTAACGGTGCACTTGGTATTTGTTTATGACCCCGTTCCACAAAAAAATTTATATATCTATCTCTTAAATTCATTTTTTTCACTCCTCTATTTTTTATCACAAAATATTATACAATTATAATTTTATATGGCAATAATATAAATCCGCTCGTAAATTATACTCTAGTTTAAAGAACTTTTCTCTAATAATTAATACTACCCTCATACTCATTCCCCCTAACTAAAAAACCACATTATTTGCAAGGAGCAAATAATGCGGTACCATCCTTTATTTCACTTAATTATGATAACGGCTATAACCGAAAATGTTTTCATTTCACTCAAAGGTAGCAATTTATATATTTATATATTATCTCTCACCAAACGATAATTCTCTGAAAAAAATAAACTATATAAACCATGTCCTCATCAAAGATTTATGGGCTAAGTATATCAAACTTATAAGTATTTGTCAATTTTAACAATGTATTGTTCCGAATAAAATTCAAATTGGTGCCTGTATCCGGACTTGAACCGGAACTCTATTACTAGAAATAGATTTTGAGTCTACCGCGTCTACCAATTCCGCCATACAGGCATAAATAGATTATAGCATAATTTTCTATAATCTGTATATATTAATTTTCTTCTTTATATTTTGATTGATATAAATCTACATCATCTTCTGTTTCTTTCTCCTCTTCCTCTAAGAAATCTCTCATATCAGGTAATTCATCAATAGATGAAAGTCCAAAGTAATCTAGAAATTCACTAGTAGTCTCATAAAGAATAGGTCTACCTGGCATATTACTTCTACCACCTTCTTTAATAAGTCCTTTAGCAACGAGTTTTCTTATAATATGATTATTAGATATTCCTCTTAACTCATCTACTTTAACCCTTGTAATAGGCTGATTATAAGCGATAATAGCAAGAGTCTCTAAAGCTGCTTGACTTAAAGTGTTATTATCTTCTGTTGTTAATAGTTTTTGATAATACATATTATGTTCTTTTTTAGTAGTTAGTTTTAATTTATCTCCTAAAAAATCTATTCTAATACCTCTATCACTACTCTGATAATCGTTTTGTAGCTCTTTTATCAACTCTTTAGTATCATCTTTAGATATCTCTAATATTTTACTGATTTCATCAAGGTCAAGACCATCATCACCTACTACAAATAGTAATCCTTCTATAACTGCTTTTAAATTCATTATGATACCCCCTCTACGATAATATCACTAAATAGTTCTTCTTGTTTAATTAATAATTCTTTATTTCTTGCCATATCAAGTATCGCTAAAAATGTTGCTACTATATATTCTTTTGTTGATACAGGGAAAAGCTTAAAGAAACTTACCTTTTTTTCTTTCTTTAAGATACTTTTTATCTCTAACTTTCTACTTGATACTGTTATTTCTTTCATAGTTACTTTAGTAGAAAGTGGTTTCTCTTCACTTTTTCTTACTAAAAACTTCTTAAACGCATCTACTAATAAATCAAGAGAACCTTCTCCTGTTATTACAGTATTTTCTTCAATATAATTGTTGATGTTTTCTGGTAATTTAGTATGAATCTCTTGTCTTTTACTTTCATTTTCTTTTAAAGTCTTAGTTATCTCTTTATAGGCTTGATATTCTAATAGTCTTGCTACTAACTCTTCTCTTGGGTCTTCTTCTTCAGTTTCTTCTTCATCTACTTTAGGTCTTGGAAGTAACATCCTTGCTTTTATCAAGGTAAGTTCACTTGCCATTACGAGGTAAGCGGATGCTATATCTAAGTTTTGTTCTTTCATCTTATGAATATAATCTAAATACTGTCTCGTAATACTTTCTATTTCTATATCAAAGATATCCATCTTATTTTCTTTTATCAAGTGAAGGAGCAAATCAAGTGGCCCTTCAAATACTTCTAATTTTAAATCCATAACTTACTCCTTACCTTTCTATAGGTATTATAACAAGTATAAAGACTTTTTTCAAATTATTTACATCAAACGTCGACATTTTGTCGACACTTAATTACAAAAAAACTTTTCTCTATAAATTTTGAATTTTTGCGAAAAAATATTTAATTGATAGCAAATGATATTTATAGAGGAGTTGATAAATTATGAATAACAATTTAGCTTTGTTCGAGGAAAAAGAGATAAGAAGAACTTATCAGGAAGGAAAATGGTACTTTAGCGTTGTGGATGTTGTCTTTGCCCTTACTGGCAGCAAAAATCCTAGGCGTTATTGGAGTGATTTAAAAATAAAATTAAGCGATGAAGGATATGATATTCAGTTGTACGATTTTATCGTACAACTGAAATTGGAATCTACTGATGGTAAAAAATATAAAACAGATTGTGCTGATACAGAGGGAATTTTAAGAATAATTCAGTCTATACCATCACCTAAAGCAGAACCTTTTAAAAGATGGCTTGCTAAAGTTGGTAGTGAAAGAATTGAAGAGATTCAAAATCCTGAACTTGCGATGGATAGAATGAAAGAACTTTACGAAAAGAAAGGTTATTCTAAATCTTGGATAAACATGAGGGAAAGAGGAATCGCTACTAGACATAACTTAACTGATGAATGGAAAGAACGAGATATTAGTAAAGGTATAGAATATGCAATCTTAACAAATGAAATATATAAGAGTGGTTTTGGTGTAACTGCTAAAGAATATAAAGATATTAAAGGATTACATGACAGTCAAAATTTAAGAGACTCTATGACTAATATAGAACTTGCCTTAACTAATTTAGGGGAAGCGACTGCAGTAGAGTTTCATAAGAAAAATGACAGTAAAGGTTTAAAAGAGTTAAAAAATGATATGAGTGAAGCTGGAAATGTGATAAATAGTGCTAAAAAAGAAATAGAAAGAAAATTAGAAAGACCTATTGTTACTAGTGATAATTATATAGAATTAACAGAAAATGACAATCTAAAATTACCTAATTGATAAAGATAGTAAATAATTATATAATAACTTTATGGAGAGTTCATTATGAAAATAAAAGAGAAATTAGAAAAAGTAATTATTAATGAAGAAGTATTAGAAAATATAAAAAACACCTTAGAAGAAATTCTTAACAAATTAAAGAACTGTTTAGATTTTAACGGAGAGAAAGACCTAATTATAAAATTTAATCATGTTAGAGATAATTATTTAACTTTATATTGGGTCAGTTATATTGGATATTTAAATGATACTAAAAATGAAAAATATTTAGAAACAGAAAAAATTATGGGTAAATATGAACCTATTATTAATAACTTAATCTATGATTATTATAAAGTTTTATCTTCTTCTAAAAATCAAGAAAAGTTAGAAAAGTTTATTGGTAAGAGACCTCTTGCTATCGCTAATAATCAAGCCAGGTTAAAAAATGATGATGTTATATCTTTACAGACTAAAGAAAAAGAATTATGTTCTAAATATCAAAGATTAATTATTGAAACAAAGTTTGTATTTTTAGATAAAGAGACAAATCTTTCTTCACTTAATATATATTATAACGATGATGATAGAGACTTAAGGAAGAAAGCATATGATAAGAGATTTGATATATTAGAAAAATTAGAAAATGAAATAGATGTAATTATAGATGAATTAATTGAAGTTAGAAACTCTATAGCAAAAACTCTTGGTTTTAACTCTTATAGTGAAATGTCTCTTGTAAAAATGAACCGTTTAGATTATAGTAAAGAAGATTTAACTATTTTTAAAGAAGAGATAAAAAAATATGTTGTTCCCCTACTTAAATTATTAAAGGAACAACAAAGAAAAAGATTAGGATTAGAAGAACTAGAATATTATGATAATAGTTATTTATTTAACGATGGTAATGCGAAAATAAAAGGAAATTTAAATGATGTCTTAAATAGCTTTAAAGTTGTTTTAAAAGAACATTCTACTATAAGTTATAATTTACTATGTATGATGTTAGATGAAGGTCTAATAGATTTAGATAATAGAGAAAATAAATCAAATGGTGGTATTACTACTTACCTACCAGATTATAAAGTACCTTTATTTATAAAGAAATATATAGGATTAGAAAGTAATATAACTAGTATATTTCATGAGTTTGGTCACTCTAATCAACTATATTTAAGTAAAGATTTATTATTTCATGAAAATAGATGGCCTACTTTTGATATTTGTGAAATACATTCTACTAGTATGGAATATTTAATGTACCCTTTTATGGACTTATTCTTTGGTAGTGATGACTTTAAATATAAAATTAAACATCTAACTAACAGTCTTTCTTTAATGGTAAATATGGCTTATGCAGATGACTTTTGGAGTTATGTTTATGATAACAATTTAGATAGTAAAGGAAGAAAAAGAAAATGGTTAGAGATAAGATGCGAATATAACTTAGATAGTTATGATAACGAATATTTTTATAGAGGAATTGAGTATCAAGCAGATACTAATAGAATAATTGATCCTTTCTATACAATAGATTATGCTATTGATAATGTTTTAGCTTTATCATTCTATAAGAAAGAAAAAGAAAATATTAAAGATGCCTTTGATTTATATATAAAACTATGTAAAGATGGAGGGTCTTTATCACTAAAAGAAATTATTAAAAAATACAATTTAGATAATCCATTTGAAAAAGATTCTTTAAAAGATATGTGTGATATTATTAAAGATGATATTAAAATATTAAGTTTAAGAAGGAAGTAGTTATGAAAAGATTTACAATGAAAGATGAAGAATTTATATGTGAAAACTGCGATAAGAAAGTATTACCTTTAAAATATACGGCAAGAGATCATTGTCCTTATTGTCTATACTCAAAACATGTTGATATTATGCCAGGAGATAGATTAAATGAGTGCAAAGGATTATTAAAGCCTATTGGTATTGAGAAATTTAAAGATACTTATAAAATCATTTATAAGTGTGAAAAATGTAAAAAAACTCACAAAAACATTATGGCTAACGATGATGATATGGATATGATAATTGAGATAAGCAAGATGCAATAATTTTGACAAAAATTAATATTTATGATACTATGAATATGTAAAGAAAATTTACATATAAATAAAAAAGGGAATACCTAGCTTGCTCTGTTAGGTACTATCCCAAAAAAGTTTTGGTTTAGGTACCTACTAAGGAGTAGGTACTATTTTTATTAACATAAATAATAAGACTATCATTACGAAAATAAGTGAAAATATGATATAACATAGAAACTTTTCTGTTTTTCTCATATTATCAACTCCCCTTTCACATTATTTATTGTTTATATATTACCGTATTTTTTTAAACAATTAAACTTTACTTACATAGATTATATTGGTGATGTGATGAATAAAATTGATTATGAATTTTATAGCTTAATCAAAAAGCTTGAATTAATGAGTAAAGAAGAAGTATATTTAAATATTAAGAATAGATATCTAGGACTTAATGAAGAGTTAAAAGGTAATATTGAAACTTTTCTTAATAGTTTTTCTTTTTGGGGTAAACTAAATTATATTAATAATGACTTTGAAGAGATTGAAATTATAGTTAATTTTCTAAAGAATAATTTAACTGATTTATTAGTACTTTATCAGAATCTAAAAGATTATAAATCTAGGAAGATATTACTAGCAATAATTAGAAATTATTATTACTATGACTTTGTAATGTTAAATGAAGTTAGAGATAATTGTTATAAACATTATTTTGATCCTGATTTAGTAAAAACTACTAAAGATACTGTTTATGTAGATGTTGGTAGTTATATAGGAGATAGTGTAGATGACTTTTTAGATACTTATTTAGAAGAATATAAGAAGATTTATTGCTATGAAGTTACGGATACATCTCTTGCCATACTTAAAGATAAATATATTTTTAATGAAGATATTATTATAAAAGATAAAGCTTTATATGATAAAAATACTACTTTAAGTCTTAATACTAGTAGTGTTGATGCTTCTGCTAATACTATAAGTGATAGTAAAGGAAATATTGAAGCGGTTACTTTAGATGAAGATATAAAAGAAAAAGTAGATATTATTAAGATGGATATTGAAGGTGCAGAATTTAAGGCTTTAGAGGGATGTAAAAAACATATTAAAAATGATAGCCCTACTCTATTAATATCTATCTATCATAGTTTTGATGATTTAATTAGTATACCTAAATTAATTAAGAGTTTTAATAAGAACTATAACTTTTATTTAAGATATTATGGTGGTAATATTTTCCCTACAGAGATTGTTTTAGTTGCAAAGAAAAAAGTTTGTTAGTTTTTCTTTTGTAAAGAAAGTGTCTTTTTACTCTTTATTTCTTGTTAAAAAATAATACTGTGCTAAAATTAAAGATAGGAAGGTGATAATTAATGAATGAGACAAATATGTTAAAAGAAATTAGAGAAGTTACAGCTTTAGAAAACTGTATAGAAAAGAATAAAGATGTAATACCTACTATTGCTAAAGAAATTAAAGAGTTTAATCCTAAAAACTTTATGATAGTTGCAAGAGGTACATCTACTCACGGAGGAATATTTGGTAAATTTTTCTTAGAATTACATTATAAAAAACCAGTAGAAATGGCTGATCCATCTATATTTACTGTTTATGATAGTAATATGGACTTATCTAATACTTGTGTTATTGCTATTTCTCAGTCTGGTAAAGGATATGATGTTAGTACTGTTTTAAAGAAAGCTAAGGAGGCTGGAGCTTATACTTTTGCTATTACTAATAATCCTGATTCATTAGTGGCAGAAGCTACTGATAAACATATCTTTAATGAGATTGGTGAGACTAATGCAGGAGCTGCTACTAAAGGATATACTACTACTCTTTATATCTTAACTAAATTAGCTTTATGTCTAAGTGGTGAAGAAGATAGTTTTGATGATAATAAATATATAGAAGCTGTTAAGAAAGCATTAGACTTATATGAAGATGTTAAACCTATGGCTAAAGAATTAATGTCTATGGATATGGCTTATTCTATCGCTAGAGGTTATAGTTACTCTATCGCTAAAGAGTTTGCACTAAAAGTTATGGAAACCCTTCTAGTTCCAGTTATTCCATATAAAGCTAGTGAATTCTGTCATGGACCACTTGCATCAACTAGTGAAAAGCATCCTGTAGTTTTATTTGCAGTAGATGATAAAACAAATGAAGATATTAAAAGAGTTATTACTTATCTAAAAGATACAAAAGCAAAAACTTATGTAATTACTAATGATAAAGAAATCGCTAATATTAGTGATATGGCAATTGTGATAGATGAGAAAGAAAGTATTTATGCATTCTACCAAGCTGCTATAGTAATGCAATTACTCTCTTGTGAAATGGCCTTTACTAAAGGAACATATCAAGATCGTGTACCTGTATTAAAAGGAAGAACTAATACATTCTAATATATAAAAAGTGAAGAAAACTTAATCTTCACTTTTTTTATCATCTATCTTTTCATTCGCATCTTCAAATTCACTTAATTCTTCATAGTCATCAGTAGAATCACAGAAACTTCTTCTTAAATAACTGTGCCCTCCATCAACACTACAACGACCACATTTACAAGTCACATAATCATGAGTATATTTAGATTCTATAATATCACCACAGCTTTTACATCTTATAACGTTTCTTATTATTTTTTTCATTTAAATACCTTCACTACTACTCTCTTCTTTAGTAATAACTTTTTCTAAAGGTATAACTGATTTAATAGAGGCATCTTTACAAGATATTTTTAACTCTCCTATACTCATCTTATCTAATTTCATAGAAGTATCTATTAAACCTCCTAAATTAATACCTGTTACTACTTCATAACTATCGTTAGTAAAAGCTAATTTACTTGTTACTTTAAATGGTGTTCCTCCCATTAAATCACAGACAAATAGAATCTCACTATCTTTGTTATCACTAATTATTTTATTAAATTTACCTTCTAAAGAAAGATCATTATCATCACTTAAAAAGTCTACGGCAAAGATATTATCTTTTGCACCTGCTATCATAGTTAGGGAACTTAAAATACCACTTGCAAAATTATTATGTCCTGTTATTATTATAATTTGTTTCATTAAAAACACTACCTTTCTAACCAAATTATAGCATCTTTATCCAAAAAGAAAAAGCCTTTTAGGCTTTTTACTAAAGTATTCCTAAGAATGAGAATACAATTGAAGCAATTATAATTCCTACTATTAATACTGTAGTATTTACTTTCTTTCTTAATAAGAAATAAATTAAGAAAGTAAATGCAAATGGTAGGATATTAGGTAAAATCTTATCAAAGAAATCTGTTTGTAAACTAACAGTAGCATCATGTCCTATATCAATTGCTGTTTTAACATTTAAAGTTACATAACTTGCAATTAAACCACCTAATATAGTAACACCTAATACTGATGCTGCATTACTAACTCTTTTAGTATTTTCTTGGATTTTATCTAAAGCTTTAGTACCTGTTTTGTATCCCATTCTAGCAAGTGGAAAACGAAGTAAGAATGCTGCTAAGAATACTAAGAAAAATACTATTGGTCCTAAAACATTTCCTTGGTCAGATAAAGAGGCACAAATTCCTGCTGTTATAGGTAATAATGTAAACCAGAATAAAGCATCACCTATACCTGCTAAAGGTCCAAATAAAGATATTTTAATCTTTTTAACTACTTCTGGATCTTCTCCACCTTCATATAAAGATAACATTAATCCTTGTAAGTAAGGTAGTAGTGTATTATGAGTATTAATGAACTCTAAGTTATCATGTAATACTTTAGATAAAGTCTTAGGATCATTTTTATATATTTTCTTTAATGCTGGTCCCATTCCTGCTGTAAAACCAATACTTTGCATTCTTTCATAGTTAAAGCAGGATTGGTTTAATACAGAAAGTAAGGCTAAATCATTTAAATCTGCATCTGTTATAACTCTTTTACGTTTTTTATTCTTTGTTTTAGATTCCACTACCTTCACCTCCGTTTCCTGAAGATGCTACTGCAACTTCTTTCTCACCACTTCTAAAATATTCCATCATTGCAAATGCTACACCCATAATTGCAACTGGTAAGACATTATCAATTTGAATAAATGTTGCGAATAGGAATCCTGCAAGTAGATATGGTACATATCTTGCTTTTAGAGTTACACGAAGTAACATAGCAAATCCGACAGCAGGAAGTAATCCTCCAGCTACTTGGAATCCATTAATTAACCAATCTGGCATTGCTTCTACTAATGCTTTTAATGGTTCTTGGGCAGCATATACTGATAGGAATGTTAAAATACCAGTAGCTATGCTTGTAAGAACTATTCCATAAAAACATAGTTTAAATAAACCTCTTATATTTCCTTCTTTAGCATATCTTTCAGCAGGACCATTGAAAGAAACAAAAGCAGTATTTCTAACAGTCCATAAGAATTGTAATAATACTCCAAATGGATATGCTAAAGCTAAACTAGTTGCTACATTATTTCCTGTAATGTGAGCAAAAACAACAGTCATAACACTAGTTAGTAAGGCTTCAGGAACAGAAGCTCCTCCAATACCTGCAATACCTGCAAAAGCAAGTTCTACCATACCACCAGCAACTAAGCCTGTATTTAAATCACCTAGAATAGCACCTACTATAGGACAAACAATAATTGGTCTAAAGATAAATAGTGCTTCTAGATGTCTGTCAACAACAAGGACCATAACTACTAATGTTATAATTATTCCTTGTAATAATGTTATTTCCATAATTTTTTCTTCCTCCCTTAAAATTCTTCTTTTGGTGAATCAGGTGTATCTTGGATATAAATTTTATCAACGTGTTTCTTGATATAATTTAAATCTTTCAAGTCTTCTTTACTAACAGAAACCTTATCTGTTAGTTTCTTTTCACCTTCATCATAATACATATTACCAATATCTACCTCCTTTATCTTAACACCTCCTTCAATAACCCTCCTTAAGTCTTTAGGAGTTTGACATATTAATAAAATGTGTTGATCAGCTGATGCCTTATCTATAATATCAATAGTCTTCTGAATAGTAAAAAATCTTGTATCATAGCCAAGTGATGATGCTGCCATTTTCATAACACTTTTCTCTATTTCATTTTCTGCAGTCTCATCATCTGCTACAACAATTAGATTTGCTCCTACTGCCCCTGCCCATAAACAAACTATTTGTCCATGAATTAATCTGTTATCAATTCTTGCTAATAAAATATTATTGTCTTTTGCCATTATTTCATCCTCCCATAATAAAGTCAAGTATTTTCTACAAAAAATCAACTTTATTTTCTATT
>CAMMQC010000024.1 GCA_946498975.1 uncultured Mycoplasmatota bacterium | reverse complement strand
GCAATATATTTTTTGATAGAACTAAAGACTTTTCGTCAGAAATTTGGTACAATATTCTCGTCAGGAGGGAAAGTATGAAGAAAATACCAGAAACAATCAATAGTGTAAAACGTAAATGTAGCATTTTTATTGATTTAAATGATAAAAGGAATATTGGCTACACAATAAATGAAGGAGAAGATACTGAAACAACTATTCATGTTGAATTACCTAGGTATTATAGGCCTAGAAAATCATCTAAAATAGTTGATGAAAACAGTAATTTTGTAAATGGTTTTAAAGTTGTTAAAACTTCAAATGGAGAATATGCATATGTAAGAGAATCAGATAATTGTTTGTTACCTTTTAGATATGATGTAGCCTTTGATTTTAATGAATTTGGTTATGCAATTGTTGGAAAAGATGGGAGTGTTTCATGGATAAATAAAGATTTTAAATATCTTAATCTGCAAGGCGAGATGGTGGAAGAAAAGCTTGACAAAAGTTGGGCTGAATTCGAAGGTTGGCAAGGCGTAACTGCTTTTAGTAAAGGAGATATACCATTATCTCGAGTTTATGATGGAAGAAATAAATATGGCAAAATAGCTTATTTTGGAACAGATGGAAAATTCAAAGAATTTTATCAATACGATGGTAAAATAAAGACACATTTACCAAGAGCTACTTTTTCTAGTGGAACAACATTTAATGAAAAAGGTCAAGCAAGAGCTGAAGGTGATATATTATTTGCAAAAGGTTATAGTGTATCATGTGAAGATTTAATAAAAATATGTATGGAAAACGGTTTTATAGATTGTATTAGTGAAGATGCTGAAAAGCACTATGAGGAAGAAATGGGGAAAGCATTAATAAAAAAATAAAGTGGCAATAAAATTATAGCTACTTTTTCTATTGCTTTGTAAAGTTGATTTAGCCAGTGATATTTATATCATTTGTACTTGTGAAAAGTTGTAGATAACTATGACACTCACACCATTTAAGAGGTAATTATGAAAATAGAAGTTATAAATAAAAACGAATTTTATAAATATAAAGATATTATTGATAGTATTCATCTAGAAAATGCCTATCCTAATGGTTATTTAATAGATGATGACTATTTAACTAATGCTGATAAAATAGTATTAGTATTTATAGATAATAGAGTAGTAGGTTATGTTTCTTTATCTAAAGAAGATATTACTCCAGATGAAGAATGTAAGTTTTATATTGAATTATCATCTAATAATATAAAAATAAAACAAATCGCAATTACTAAAAGTTATCAAAATAAAGGTATTGGAACAACTTTAATAAACTATATAAAGAAGTATGCTAAAGATAATAGTATTGATTATATTTATCTATATTCATTTAGTTTAAATGATAAAGGTAAAAACTTTTATTTAAAGAATAATTTTGTTATTAGTGGAGTATGGAGTACTCTAGAATATAAAGGTATTAAAAATCCTAAATCATATTTTTATTCATATAAAGTCAAATAAAAAGAAGCATCTCGCTTCTTTTCTTTTACATTGCAATACCCATGAAGTTATATAGAATAGTCATTAAGTTTGTTTGAATTGTTGTAATATCAGTTTCTGTTAAACTATTTATATCAATGTTATTTGTAGGATTAATATTAGAGAAATCTGCAACTCCATCTGTTACTGTTTTAGTATCAGTTACAGTTAATACATCAATATTACTTCCATAACTTGATATAGCCATATTAAATGTAGTTGTTATAACATTATTTTCTGTACTACTAGTTAAATTAGCATTTACTAAAACTCCTGTAGATGCATCACCTATACTAAGACTAATATTATTATCATTAATAGAAACAGTACCAATACTAGTATTATCACTACTTAGATTAATAGTTGTAGTATCATTACTTTCTTCTATAACTGCTTTTAAACTCTCAGTATTTCCTTCTTTAATAACAAAGCTTTTTTCATTTCCATTATTAAATTCTATACTATAGTTTTCATCATTATCTTTAATGGCAAATTCATAAGTAACAATTTCATTTTTTTCTAAGAAAATACTATAATTTAATGAGCTATCATTAGTAGTGGTAGTATTTTCATTAGAGTTTACAGTAGAACGTGCAGCTTCTAAATTATCTAATCCTTCACCAATTATTTCTTTAGCCTTATCATCTTTCTTTAGATCATCTACTATATTTTTACTAATTTCATTAAGTCTTTCATCATTAAGTTCTAAACTTATTTTTTTCTTACCATCTTGATTTGTTACTTTAATATCATCAGTAGTAATATTATTACCAAGACTTTCTATTATCTTATCATAAATATAGTTAACATCATCAACTGCTTGATTACTTTCTTCTAAATAAGTAAAGATATCACTATTTTCAATAACAATATACTTATCAAAGATATTTCTTAAGAATACATAACTAATATCTTCAGCTTGATAAAAGTTAATACCTAATAGTTCAGTTGCATTTAATAATAATGAACCATCCATATACATTCTTTTAGACTCAGTATCAAGACGGTACTCATAGTTAAAAGTACTATTATTTAAGTTACCAATAATAACATCACTACCATCTTCACTATTTCCTAACATAGGATTAATATTAAATCTAGTAGATCCCGTTACAGTTTGGGTAATTTTAGTATTTGTAGTATTTTCATCAAGATTAAGTGTCTCAGTCAAAGCTGTCTTTAATTCGTTAAATGATGTTACAATTCTATTCTTATTAGAATAGTTTTGATATACTAAAATACCTCCTGCCACTAATAGTCCTATCGCTACAATGATTACTATTGTAACAATAATTTTTTTCTTCTTCATAAATTCACTCCTCACCAATATTATTATAAGTAAATTATATCTTAAAAATTTATTTAATTAAAGCGAATAATAAAAAAAACTTAAATTTTTACATAATATGACATATTTTATCTAATAATAATAGTGAACTTTAATGGAGGTGATTAAGTGAAGAAAAGAAAATGGTCTTTAGTCTTTGCAATTAGTAGCATTATTATCATTATACTAATTTATAATATTACTAGTTACTATTATAGTTATAAAAAAGATTTAGAATTTAAAGAAAAAATAGTAGAGTATGATTTTGATAAGTTAAAAAAAATGAACTCTGATATAGTTGGCTATATAGAAGTAGATAATACTAATATTAGTTATCCAGTTGTAAAGAGTAGTGATAATAGTTATTACTTAAACCACTCTTATACAAAAGAAAAAAATAATATAGGTTCTATTTTCTTAGATTATCGTAATGATTTAGATAATTTATCAAAGAATAATATTATTTATGGTCATGGTAGACTTGATAATACTATGTTTGGTAGTTTAAATAATCTATTAGATAGTAATAACCTAGATAGTAAAGAAAGTTATTATATAACACTTTCTACTCCTAAGAGTATAATGACATTTAAAATATTTAGTGTTTATACTATACCTAAAGAAGGTTATTATATTAAGACATATTTTAGTAGTAATAAGTATTTTAAAGAGTTTTTAGAAACAATTATGAAAAGAAGTATTTATAATTTTAATACAGATGTTAGTACTAATGATAAAATACTAACTCTTTCTACTTGTAAAGATAATTTTGGTAAAAGAGTAGTAGTCCATGCTAAACTCTTAAAAAAAGAAGAAACTAGCTAGTTTCTCTTATTCTTTATTAAGAATTTTATTAAAAACATAACTTGATAAAATAACAAAGATAGATAAAAAGAATATATTTAACAATAATGAGTCACTTGTCTCTGGGTTTTCAATAGATTCTTCTAGTTCATTAATTTCATCAAGAGTTAGTTCTTCTCCTGAGTTTAGTTCAAATTCAGTATTACCTATTTCTATAACAGCACCATTTGTATCAGCAGGTACCCATATTGTTGGTTTATCAGCACTTTCAGTTGTATTAATGATTTCAGCATTATCAGTTATTGTTAGAGTAGGAGCTTCTGTAACTCCGCTACCTTTACCAAGTTCAATACCACCAAAGCCATTACCAGATACATCTATTTTACCTACAAATGTAGCATGACCACCATTTATAAGAAGTCCTGCATTACCACCAGTTAATTTAATATTTTTTAAAGTAACATTACTCTTATAAATCTGTAATACATAAATTCCTCCCCATACAGTATTATCACTACTACTGCTAGAGCCAAACTTTCCTACATATTTAATTGTTTTATTATTACCATCAATAGTAACATCTCTCATTATATTAATCTTTTCAGTTGTTTCTATATCACTACCAAGAATAATGGTTGATATATTACTATCATTCAAAGCTTCTTTTAGTTCTGCCTGATTATTAACAGTCTTACTAGTTGCAGCATTAACGTTTATTGTAGTACTTAAGGTAATTGTTAAAACAAATAGTAATAGAATCTTACTGATTTTTTTCATTATTTTCCTCCTTTCCACTATTAGTCTTTGTTATCTTAATAGAAAATATGCAAGAAATTTGTCAAATTATAGATGTAATTTTTGGAAAAAGAAAAGAGCTTAAAGCTCTTTAGACCAGTAGTAAGACTTCCTGGTGTTGTACATATTAATTATGTACATTATTATAGTGGATTATTTTTTAAAAAATATTCATGATTTTATTAATTATTTAGGTTATAATAAATTTAAGAAGAAAAAAGTAATTATTTATTTTTTTAAATTTGAGGTGATATAATGTTAAGCTATGAAGGAATTTTTTTTGATGAAGAAGGAGAAAATTTAATATTTTCTCTTGAAAAGAAACATTTAGGATTAGTTAATGATAAATTACACTGTACTTTTAAATATCATCCAACTGAGAAAGAACTATTTAATAATTTAGTAGGAGAGTATTTTGATATATATTTAGTTGGTTATGGTAATGATAATAGAAATAGTGCCTTTATGATTACACTACCTGAAGAATTAAAAGAATATTATATTAATTATGATACTGATAACAGATTAAAAGTTCCTCATATAACAGTATCGTTAAGCGAAGGAGCGAGTGCTAATGACTCTAAAGATTTAGATTTTAAAGCATTAGATAAACCTGTTAAAGTAAGAGGTAGATTTGGTTATTATATTAAAGAGGATGATAAAGAGTATGTATCATTTGAACCATATTATGATTATGCAAAAAAGTTATATTAATATTAATAAATTTGCATATACTATTACAGTAATACAACATAATGTTGACATTTAAATTAAAAAAGTATTACAATTTAAATAGCTCATTTACCCATGGTAAAAGGAGATTCTGAAAACGTCATTAGAAACTTAATCTAGTGGCGTTTTTTGAATGAATAATGAAAATAGATTATTAGACAAAATATACTTAAGCACTTTTTTATAACTATTTTATATGATAATTATAGGAGGTGCTTTTATGTTTGAAAATTTAAATAAGTTAATTGGTAATACACCTATGATTAAGATAAAGTATCGTTACGAGAATAGGGAATGTTATGTCTATGCCAAATTAGAGTATTACAATTATACAGGTAGTATTAAAGATCGTCTTGCTTATTATATAATTAAAAAGTCAAAGGAAGAAAAAATATTGAAAGAAAAACAAGCGATAGTAGAGGCGACAAGCGGTAATACAGGTATTTCTCTTGCCGCTTTAGGTGCTTATTTTTCTCATCCAGTTCATATTTTTATGCCAGATTGGGTAAGTGAAGAGAGAATAAAGATAATGAAACTATACAGTGCTAATGTATATTTAGTTAGTAAGGAAGAAGGAGGATTTAAGGAAGCGATTAAAAGAAGTGAAGAATTTTCTTCTAAAATAAATGGATTTTTGCCAAGACAATTTGAGAATTCCTTAAATATAGAAACTCATTATTTAACTACTGCTAAAGAAATATTAGAACAAGTAAATGAAATAGATACTTTTGTTAGTGGTATAGGAACAGGTGGAACTTTAATGGGAGTTGCTAAAAGATTAAAAGAGTATAATAAAAATATTAAAATCATTGCTTTAGAACCTGATAAAATGCCCCTTTTAAGTGGTGGCAAAATTATAGGTGATCATAAGATTGAAGGAATAGGAGATGAGTTTATTCCTAAACTTGTTGACTTTGATTTAATAGATCAAGTTATTAGTATCAATGATTTAGATGCTATTAATATGAGTAGAATATTAGCAAGTAAATTAGGATTAGGAGTAGGTATTTCTTCAGGTGCAAACTTTTTAGCCAGTGTATTAAGTGGTGGAAAGAATGTAGTAACAGTATTTCCAGATGATTTAAAGAAATATTTATCTACTGATTTATCAAAAAATATAGATAATAACAAAGAGCTTTTGTCTAATAAAATAGAATTACTAGGTTTTGAAGTAGTTAGTTAGCTTGTTTAGAAATGATAATAAAAAGAACTTTTAGCAAGTTCTCAGTCTATATTAAGTTAAATTGGTTTAACTAATCTTACAATAGTGCCTAAGAAAGGGGATATAATAACATATTATTTTGCTTTTTTATAAGAATAACCTCCAGCCTTAGCGGTCCATTTTTCTAAAATATCATCATCTTTTTCTATTGTAGCCTCTAATTCTGATTTATAATAAAAAAATACTCTTTTAATCTTATTTAATTTAGAAAATTTATTTTCATTTTGTAGTACAATACTAGAAATAAAAGTTTGCATCATACTATTTTTTTCTCTATATACTTTTGCTATAAAGGATGCATCATCATATGGCTCAGTAAATTCACTATTATTTTGATGTTGCCCAAAATAGGTATCAACCATATAATAAAATCTATCTTTAAATATATTTTGCCTTATATTTTCAATTGTAGCCAATATTGTATATTCAAAACTATTTTCTTCACCGACTGATATTACGTCTGTAATATTATTAACAAAATCTGTTCTCTTTTTAGCACAACTATCACAGTAGCCACAATTAACACTATTATAATCATGACAAGTGGCAAGTGCAGAACATCCACAAACACATCTATCAGAATGTCTTTCTACATCATAAACCATATCTGGACTATGTGGTACAAACATTATTACTCCTCCCCCCCCTAAAAAGTCTAAAAGTTATATATTTTAAATATTAAAACGCAAACTAATCAACTATTATAAAAAATTGAAAAGTGTAAGTTTGACATCAAAATATGGTGCCGGAAGTAAGAATTGAACTTACCGCTGATCCTTACCAAGGATCTGTTTTACCACTAAACTATACCGGCATCTACAACTAAATTTTAGCATAGAAAACTTACATAATCAATAAACTTTTTTTGACTTAATTTGTAAATATGATATGATAGTATTAACTAAGGAGTGATAATATGCTAGCTTTTACTAAAAGTAGTGAAGATAATATTAATGAAGAAAGAATTGTTAATCAAATAAGAGGACTTGGTATTGATATGATTCATGAAGCAAGTAGTGGGCATCCTGGTATTGTTTTAGGTGCTGCATCAATCATCTATACTGTTTATGCTCATCATTTAAGATTTTCTAAAGATAATCCTAACTTTTTTAATAGAGATAGGTTTGTTATGAGTGCAGGACATGGGTCTGCTTTACTTTATGCAACTCTTGCGATGGCAGGATTTAATATTGAACTAGATGATTTAAAGAGCTTTAGAAAAATAGATTCTATTACCCCAGGTCATCCTGAATATGGGGTTACACCTGGAGTTGATGCGACAACTGGGCCACTTGGTCAAGGAGTTGCAATGGCTGTTGGTATGGCTATCGCTGAAAAACATACAGAAGTTTTAATTAATGATAAGAAAAATAATATTATTGACTATAAAGTATACTGTTTATGTGGTGATGGAGATTTAATGGAAGGGGTAAGTTATGAAGCATTATCTCTTGCAGGTAATCTTAAACTTAATAACTTAATACTTCTATATGACTCTAATCACGTATGTCTTGATAGTGATACTAAGAAAACATTTACTGATGATATAGAAGCTAGATTTAAGGCAATGGGCTTTAATGTAAGTACTGTAACTGATGATATTAAAGAGATAGATAAAGCGATAAATAATGCTAAGTCTAGTGATTTACCTAGTTTAATTCAAGTAAAAACAACAATAGGAAAGTACTCTCGTAATGCTGGTAAAAATATCGTTCATGGAAAACCATTAGATGATGAAGATATTACTAGTATAAAAACTGAATTAGGACTTAGAGATATACCATTTACAATCTCTAATGAAACTTTAGAAGATTTTCAAAAACTTATAGATGATAGATGTAGTAATTTAGAAAATGATTTTAATGAAAAGTATAATAATCTTGATGATAAGACTAAAGAATTATTAGATTCAATAATTTCTAATGATAAAAAAATAGAATTAACTAACTTAGATTATGCTTATCCAGAAGAAAGAGTTGAATCATTAAGAAAAGCGAGTAGTAACGTATTAAATTCACTTGCTAACTCTAGTAAGTTAATATTTGGAGGGGCAGCGGATCTATCTAGTTCAACTCTAACATATCTAACAGATAAAGGAGATTTTTCTTCAGATGATTATAACGGTAGAAATATCTTCTTTGGTGTAAGAGAGTTTGCAATGGCATCTATCGCTAATGGACTTGCACTATCAGGCTATCGTCCTTTTGTCTCTACTTATTTAACCTTTAGTGATTATTTAAAACCTGCTTTAAGACTAACTTGTCTTATGAATTTACCAGTTACTTATATCTTTACTCATGATTCAATTACAGTAGGGGAGGATGGACCAACTCATCAAGCAGTTGAACAATTAGTAGGATTAAGAGCAACACCTAATTTGGATGTTTTTAGACCGAGTGATAGCAATGAAGTTATTGGTACTTATAAAACTATTTTTGAAGAAAATAAACCAGCTTGTATTATCTTAGGACGTAATGAAACTAAAATAAGAGAAACATCTTCTGTTCCAAATGTTTCTAAAGGAGCATACGTTATAAAACAAGAAGAAAGAAAACTAGATGGTGTTATTATTGCAACAGGAGAAGAAGTAGATCTTGCCTTTGATGTAGTTAATGCTTTATTTGAAAAAGGTTATGACTTTAGAATAGTATCAATGCCAAGTATTGAAAGGTTTAACCTATTAAGCGATGAAGAAAAAGAAGAGTTACTACCTATTGGTAAAAAGAAATTTATTATTGAAAAATCATCTGCTTACTCATGGTACCGTTTCGCTTACAATGATAACTACTTATTCACAGTAGATAGATTTGGTTTAAGTGGTAAAGCTAGTGATATAAATGCTAAGTTTAATTTTACTAGTGAAGAAATCGCTCTAAAAATAGAAGAGATAATTAAATAATTCGACAATGTTTTTAAAACTTTCTTGTTATAGTTAAGATGGTGATTATAATGAGAGAGTTTTTTATTTTTGAACTTAAAGATGAATTTAAGAATCTATATATAGATAAACCTAGTATTCTATATAATATCTTTGAACAAATCTATACTTTAAAAAAAGAAGAATTAAATTATGGATATAGTCTATTTAGACAATTAACTAAAAAAATAGATAAAGATAAGACTGATAGATATTTATTTATTAAATATCATCAGAGTATCCCTTATAGTAAGAAAGAAGAAACACATTATTATAATAATCCTGCTAAAGATGAGATTAGTACTTTAGTAGTAAAACGTGCCTATATGCTAGTTAAAACTAACTATTATGACTGTTTCTTCTTTGATGAGTTAAATAGTATTAATAACACTTATTTTGCCGTTGATTTTAAAAATCAAGATTATTTCTTCCTAGATAGTAAGAAAATTCTTGTTTAATTTTCTAATTTAAGGTAATATATTGTTGTAAGGAGAGTGTTATTATGTTACACGATATATTGATGATTTTAATAGGTTTAGTAATAGGAGCGATTATTGGTTTCTTTATAGCAAGAACTGTTACTAAAAGATATATGAAGAAGAATCCACCTATTAATGAAGAAATGATTAAAGCTTTAATGATGCAGATGGGTAGAAAACCTAATCAAAAACAAATTAATCAAATGATGAAATCAATGCAAAAATATATGTAGTTTTTGCAATTTCTTTTTTGGGGGTAATTTATGGAAAATGTGTATAATAAAATTTATAAAAATAAATATGTAGATTTAATTGGAAGATATGCTTTATATGGAGAATATGGATATTATATTAGTCCTTACATTATTCATTTTATTTGTTCTGATAATTTAAGGCTTCCTTTTAGTCGTATTAGAGATTACGTTAATAGTGTGGAGTTAAAATTAACAGGGTATGAAATTGTAACTTTTTTAAAAGAAAAAGAGAAAGAAGATAATAAAGATAAACCTAAAATAAGTAGAAGTAATAATTCTAAATCACAGGAATTTGCAGATAATTTTATGAAGAAATTAACTGCTTCTACTTATGAACTTAATTCTACTACTTTAGACTACTTTAATATGTATATTAATAATTTAAAACAAAATACTATTAATTTAATTGACCTTGTTAATAATATAGGTAATGATGATTATAAAGAGTTATTTGATAATTTAGATATTAAAATACTTAATGGCGAAATCTACTATGATGATGCAATTAGACTTTGCAAACCTATTATTTATAATGTTTTAAAACTTAGAGAAATGGAAAAGAAGGCTAATAGTTTAGAGACATATTTATCATTTAGTGTAAATAATGATTATTTAAGAAGTAAAGGTATAACTTTAAGTGATGTATGTCCACCTGTATGTTATCAGTTGATGACTTATGAAACGGTAAGTGAAGATGGTTATATAGAATTAACTGATAGACAAAAAAGAAATATGATTGAAAAAGTAAATGAAGAATTATCTATGACAATGGATATGTTAAGTGAATTGAATTATGGTGACTCTAAAAGATTAGGTTATATAAATAAAAAGAGAAATTAAAAAATCTATAAAACTGCTTTTGTTCGCTTGTTTTATAGATACATTTATGATATTGTATAGATGGAATACTTAGTAATGGGTGTTTTGCCTCTTTCTATCTTACTTGATTTCAGGGGGTAGAAAGGGGAAATGTCTATGGGTAAGAAAGACTTTTTAATAGTTATATTATTAATTATTATCATATTGTTGATTATTTATAGATAGAAAGAACACCCTATTACATCTTTGTAATTAGGGTGTTTAACCAAAAAACATTTGAGGTAAATACCCATCTGCAAAACTAAGTATTCCTCATTTTTATTTATATGTAAGTTTTCCTTACATATTCATATTATCATAAAAATATCTTTTTTTCAAGTTGTCAACAAAACCTTTTTGTGATAGAATTTAATTGTTATTTATTGCCCCATAGCCAAGTGGTAAGGCAGTGCGCTCTGACCGCATTACGCGTTAGTTCGAATCTAACTGGGGCAACCAAATTAGATAATTATTTTTTTATAGATGGAGTGATTTAAATGAATAAAGAACTTGCAGAAATATTGTTTCCTAATATCAAGATAACTGTAGATGAGATAGAGGCAAAGTATCCAGCTAGAGATTTAAAAGAGGGAGCTTACGTTACAAGATTTGCGCCTTCTCCTACAGGTTTTTTACATGTTGGAGGTTTATATGGTTCTTTTCTTGACTCTATGCTTGCTAAACAAACAGGTGGAGTTTTTTATCTTAGAGTAGAGGATACTGATAGTAAAAGAGAAAAAGAAGGAGCATTTGATGCTATTCTTGATGGTCTTAAAGCTTATGGTTTTATTTATGACGAAGGACCTGATAAAGGTGGTGTCTATGGACCATATATTCAGAGTGAAAGAGCAGAAATATATCAAGTTTATGCTAAAAAGTTAGTTAGCGAAGGTAAGGCATATCCTTGTTTTATGAGTGAAGAAGAAATCGCTGATATAAGAAGTGGACAAGAATTAAGAAAAGAAAAAATTGGTATTTATGGAAGTTATGCCGTTGATAGAGATTTATCACTTGATGAAGTAAAGGCCCATTTAAATAATGGTGATAGTTATGTTATTCGTTTAAAATCACCAGGAGATTCTCATAATGAAGTAATCTTACATGATTTAATTAAAGGTGATATTGTATTACCAGAAAACGATATCGATGAAGTAATACTAAAAAAAGATGGCATTCCAACTTATCATTTCGCTCATGTTATAGATGACCATTTAATGCATACAACTCACGTTTTAAGAGGAGATGAGTGGGTACCTAGTTTTCCTAAACATTTACAACTTAATCAAGTTTTAGGATTTAAACCATGTAAGTATGCACATCATGCACCTCTTACTAAAAAAGAAGATGGTAAAATCCGTAAGTTTAGTAAGAGAAAAGATCCAGAATTTGCTGTTAGTTACTATGAAGAAGCAGGTATACCTAAAGAAGGAGTTAGACTTTATCTTGCAACACTAGCAAATACTAATTTTGAAGAGTGGTATTTACAAAATAAAGATAAGTCTATTGAAGACTTTAAATTCTCATTTAAGAAGATGCCTACAGGTGGAACTTTATTTGATATGGAGAAGTTAAATAATATCTGTAGAACTTATTTTTCAAGAATTAATGCCGAAACTATTTATAACGATGCTTTAAACTATTATAAAAAGTATGATAAAGAGTTCTATGATTTAATGGTTAAAGATAAAGATAAGTTAATTTCATTCTTAAATATAGAACGTGATAGTAAACGTCCAAGAAAGGATATTGCAACTTATAAAGATATAAAAACTGAAAGTGCTTATATATTTAATGATTTATTCTATAAAAATAGAAACGAAACATATAAAGATATAGATGAGAAAATCGATTATGATGTTATTAATAAATATATAGAGATATACAGGGACTTTGATAGCGAAGATGATTGGTACAATCAAATTAAAGTACTTGCAGAAGAAATGGGATATGCTCCTAGTGTTAAAATGTATAAAGAAGATCCAACTTTATATAAAGGACATATAGGAGATGTCTGTGAGATGATTAGACATCTACTTACAGGTAGAGTTAAGACTCCTAATTTATATCAATTATTAAAGATTATTGGTATTAATGAATTTAAAAATAGAGTAGAGTTTTATAAAAATTAAAGAGTTAGTTTTTTAAATAAACTAACTCTTCTTTGATATCCTCTAAACATAACCATTTAGTTATTAAATTTATCATGTTAAAATTCGTATTAAAACCATTATAATAGATATACTATTAAAGGATGGTGATAATATGGAGATAAAAAGAGAAATGCTTGAAGAAATGAGTAATAACTATATACAAGGTATTGAAAATAAAGCAGTAAGATGTGCCCTTGTAAACAATAATATAAGAGATATTATGAGAAATAAAGAAAGAGAAGGACAACTACTATTTAATTTTTCTATTAATCTTGATACTCTAAATGCTGTAAATCAAAAAAATGCGAATAATTCTTTTATATATGCAGGGTGTAATGTATTAAGAGAGTCTATATGTAAAAAATATGATTTAGAAAACTTTGAAATTTCTCAAAGTTATATATCTTTTTATGATAAATTAGAAAAATGTAATTATATAATGGAAAGTTTAGCCCAACTTAAGGATAAAGATGCAGATGATAGAGAAAGATACTTTTTATTAACAAAAGGTATAGAGGACGGTGGAGTTTGGGATTTCTTTTCTAATATTATTAACAAATATGGTTTTGTTCCTAAAACAGCAATGAGTGATACATATCAAAGTCTTAATCCAGATGAAATGAATCATCTACTTAACAGAAAATTAAGGCAGTTTAATGCAAGATTACTTTCTAGCAATGAAAATTTAGAATATTTAAAGAGTTTATATTTAGATGATATTTATAGAATACTAGCTTGTTGTTATGGTGTTCCACCAAAACAGTTTGATTTTGAATATACAGATAAAGATAAAAAATATCACATTATTAAGGGGATTACTCCTTTAGAATTTTATCATGAATATACTGATATAAATATAAATAACTATGTATGTATTACTAACGTACCAACAAAAGATAAAACTTTTAATAGAACTTATAGTGTTAAATATTTACAAAATGTTATAGAAGGTAAAACACCTATATTTCTTAATCTTCCTATTGAAGAGTTAAAAAAACTTGTAATTAAGCAATTACAAGCCAAAGAAGTAGTTTGGTTAGGTTGTGATTTTAAAAAAACAATAGATAAAAAAGATGGAGTATTTGATGATATGAGTTTTAATTATTATGATACATTTAAAACTGATTTCTTTATGACTAAAGAAGAGGCACTTGATAATTATGAAAGTTCAATGAATCATGCTATGGTAGTTACTGGAGTAAATTTAGAAGATAATAAATCAACTAAATGGAAACTTGAGAATAGTTGGGGTGAAGATGTAGGTAATAAAGGATATTTTGTCGCAAGTGATTCTTGGTTTGAAAAGTATGTATATCAAGTTGTTATTAATAAGAAATATTTAACTCAAGAACAATTAGATGAAATGTCATATGAACCAGTAGAGTTAAAACCATGGGATCCTTTAGGAATGCTTGCTAGATAATAAACTTTTTGTTGTGATTATTAATAAGTTGATATAAAATAAAAATATAGATAATATGAAACTTTTTGTTGACACTAGAATGCTTGTTCGTTATAATATATAACTAAACAAATCATATTATCGAAGATTGGAGGTGCTTCTTTATGAAAGAAGAGAAAAAAAGCTTAAAATTTCCTACTGGCTTTTTTACTAAAATAAGGAGAGAAGCAACACCTAGTAAAGATAAAGATGATACGATTATACCAATTAAATGGTCTAAAAAAGTTCTTACTAAAAAGAAAAAAGCTATAGTAAATAAAATGGATGTGTAGGTGATTAATATGTGTAAAGTTGGTGATGTTATAGTAATTGACAAATATATTAGTGATGATGGGACAGTGTTATCACGTCATTCCTTTGTCGTAATTGATGATAATGCTGATGAAATTAAAGGTTTAAAATATGATTTTGTTGCTAATGTTATGTCAAGTTTTAAAGATGAAAAACATAAACATAGAAAATTAAAGTATAAAGAAAATGTTGGAGTCACTAGCGATGATATAATTTCAGATAATAAAAATATTGAAGCTATTGTATAATGCTTTAAACAATACAGAAAGAAGGAAGTAATATGAGAGATGAATTAATGTACCCTAGAGCTTTTGCTCTAATGCCTGTACCTGTAGAAATGGCTTATAATAAAGCAGATTTTAAAGTTTATGATGGTGTATACTGCTATGTTGTATCTCCTTGCTATATTGTTAGAAGATGTACAGACTATATGCAAGATGAATATGGTATTGAAAATGATGGCTTTGAAGTCGTTTTCCCACGAAAATATTTAGGTGAACAATTTGAGTTTAATAAAAGGACAATACCTGGAAAAAAATTAGATATAGTTCCTGAATTGTATCCTTCTGTTTCATATATTAATAGGAGAAAAAAATATAAAAATACTATTTTTCTTGATTATAATCAGTTAACAGAAGATTATGAAGAAGCTATAAAGATGCGTGATAAAGAAAATGAAAAGTTAGTGATGAAACACATAATAAATCACGATTGTTTGTGTATTGATAGAAGTTGTGTAGACGATGATGCCTATAAAGATGCAATTAATGATAAGGCGACTAAAAAAATTGCTATATATAATGAAGAAGTAAATAAATACCAAGAAGAACTTAATAAATTAGAACCTAAAGAACAAGTAAATAAAACAGGTCTTATAGTGAAAAAATATATAATAAGGAAGTAGAATTAATATGAGAGACGAATTAAAGTATCCTAGAGCCTTTGCTATCCAAAAAATGGTAAAAGAAGCATGCGTAAATTATAATAGTTTTGATGAAATATTAGGTTATATAGTTTCTCCATGCTATTTAATAGAAGAACACTTATTATATGATAAAGATGGTAATAGTCGTAAAGAATATAAGGTTGTATTTCCTAGGAGTGTAGATAGTATATACTATGATTATATTGATAGAGATTATATACCAGATATTAATAGTTATGGAGAATGTAAAAATGCAGTTACAGTTGACTTTATAACATATGATTATGAAGAAGCGATTAAATTAAGAGATGAAAAGATAAAAGATAGGGTATTTAATGGAACAAATTTATTTTTACCATTAGAACCTATTGAAACTTATAATGATAGAGGTACTGAATATATGGAGAAAATTGAAAAATATCAACAAAGGCTTAATGAAGCAGAGCCTAAAGAACAAGTTAAGAAAAGAATAAAATCATTGTAATATGGAAAGAAGGAAGTAATATGATAGATGAATTAAAATATCCTAGAGCATATGCCCTTATGAAAGTACCTAAACAAAAGAGTGATGAAGGTTTTTATATTGTATCTCCGTGTTACATAGTTAAAGAATTATTAATTCATATGGCAGATAGCAGAAATGAAAAAGGTTATGAAATTGTTTATCCTAGAAGAGGTTATAATAGTAGAAAAGAACAAATTCCAGAAATAAATAAACTTGACCCTTGGGAATGCATTAATGGTTATACTACAGACTATGTAACATATGACTATGAAGAAGCAATTAAAGAAAGAGATAGAGTAAATTCAAGTCTATTAGCAAGCTTACGTCCTAAAGAAGGAAAAACCTTTGAAGAAATGTATAGACGTTGTAGAGAAGAAATATAATTTTATCAAGAAGAACTTAATAAATTAGAGCCTAAAGAACAAGTTAAGAAAAAAATAAAAACACCTGCGAATAAGTAGGTGTTAAATACTTTATTGGTAGCCTGTACGGGGTTCGAACCCGTGAATACGAGCTTGAGAGGCGCGCGTGTTAAACCACTTCACCAACAGGCCATAACAAGTTACTAATAAATTTTAGCATACTTTTTTTAAACATGCAATACTTGTCAAGAATAAAAATATGTGGTATAATACTCTTCCTATGGAAAGGCAGTGATTTATATGATAAGTTTACCATTAATGATAAATGATGTAATACTAAAAGTAACTATTAACTTTAAAGATTTAGAGGTAAAAAAGGATAGATTAGATTCAGGAGCAAAAGATGTAAAAGAAAGTGATATAATTATTGGTAAAACTCATCTTAAAGCTTATGAAGATACTAAAAAACCTATTACAAATCCTAAAGCTATTACAGATTTTATTAGAAGAAATGTTAATTATGGAAGTGAGAATGCTAATTATATCGAAGTAAATACTAAAAGATATAAAGATAGAGATTTCTATGATACTTATATAGTTCCTGCTCCATCATATAAACCTAATGAAGTCAATGATTATATTTATGGTACACTTGTTAATAATATTAGACTTAGTAGTCCAGATAAAATAAAGAAAACAAATATATCACTTGCTAGTATTGGTTTTGATGAATTATTTAATGGAGAATTTTATAATAAAATTGCAAGCATAAAAAACAATAATCCTAATCAACTTTATATTAGAAATAGTTTAATGAATGCTGGATGTGAAAAACAATTAGAAATATTAGATTTTCTTAATACTTTAGATTATGAGAATAGTAAAAATAGTGATGTTTTATTAACTGAGGAATTAGATACAGTTAATGCTTTCTTTAACGATTCTAACAAGATAAATAACTTTTTAACAAATTATAAAAATACTGCTATAAATAATTATGATAGTTATATGTATCTAGCTGCTTTAAATACCATAGTAAATGGAAGAAATTTAGAATGGCCAGTACTTTCAGAAGAACAACAAAAAATACTTATCAAAAAATTAAATTCTAATAATAGGGCTGCTTAATTATGAAGTTTAATAGATTAGAGAACTTAATTGGTTCTTTTTCTTTAGAGAAGTTAAAAGAATCTACTGTTTTAGTTGTTGGTCTTGGAGGAGTAGGGGGATATGTTGTTGAAGCACTTGCTAGAAGCGGCATTGGTAATTTGATATTAGTAGATTATGATAAAGTTGATATTACTAACTTCAATAGACAAATAATCGCTGTTAATGAAAATATTGATAAGTATAAAGTAGATTGTTTTAAAGAAAGAATAGAAAGCATTAACGAAGAGTGCAATGTTATTTCCTATAACTTAAGAATTGATAATGATAATATTAAAGATATTTTTAATACTAAAATAGATTTTGTTGTAGATGCAGTTGATGATGTAAGAGCAAAGGTTTCTATAATTTCTTATTGTTTAGAACATAATATAGACTTTATTAGTTCTATGGGTACTGGTAATAGATTAGATTCAAGTAAACTTACTATTATGACACTAGATAAGACTTATAATGATCCGCTTGCAAGAGTTATGAGAAGTAAGTTTGATAAAAGTATACAAAAAAGAATAACAGTTTGTATTTCAACTGAATTACCTTTAAAAGTTAAAGATAAAACTGTTATTGGATCAAATGCCTTTGTACCTAGTAGTGCAGGACTTTTAATAGCAAGTTATATAGTTAGAAAAATAAACGAGACTAAATGTTAGCCTCGTTTTAAAATTTCCTATATAGTCCTACAACTTTACCAAGTATTGTAACTTCATCTAATATTATAGGATCCATTGTATCATTTTCTGGTTGTAATCTAAAATGACCATTTTCTTTATAAAATGTTTTAACAGTCGCTTCATTATTATTATTCATAGCAACTACAGTTTCACCATTTCTAGCAGTATTACATCTTTCAACTATTAAGATATCACCATCATATATACCTACATTAATCATAGATTCACCACTTACTTTTAAAGTAAATATTTCTTTTTGATTACCAAATAATTCAGTAGGTAAAGCAAATGTCTCGTCAGGACGTTCTATCGCCTCAATTGGTGTACCTGCAGTAACTTTACCAAGTAGAGGCACTTTAACAATCTCATCATCATTATCTAAGTATTCATTATCAACTAATACTTCAATAGTTCTATTAGTACCGCTACCTTTCTTAATATATCCTTTTTTTACTAGCTGTTTAATATGAAAATGAATAGTAGCAGGACTAGATAATTTCGCTTCATCTCCTATTTCTCTTACAGTAGGTGGATAACCATTTTTTGCAATTAATTTCTTAATAATCTGTAATATATCATACTGTCTATCAGTTAGTTTTTCCATTTGACACACTTCCTCCTTTATTTGTATCTAGTTTAGCATATAGAGTGTAAAATGTCAAACAAATCTTCGAAAATATATTGACATAAACAACTGTTCGATATAAAATGATATCAGAAAGAAGGAGTGATAGTTATGTTAAATTTAAAAAATATTTTAAAAACTGCTTTAGGAGTTAGCCTAATCTATATGATGGCTGTTGTTCTTACTTTATTTATGTGTGATCGAGTTAATGAGTTAGAGAGTAGTGAAGAGGAAATAATCAACACTACAGTTACTTTATCTTTAAAATAATTTTAAAAACTCCCTAGTAGTGTGGTACAATAAATAAAGAAAGAGTGGTTAGATATGAAAAAAATAATATTAGTTGATGGAAATAATCTTTTATTTAGGAGTTACTATGCTACTAGTTATAGTGGGGTTATTATGAGAAATTCTAAAGGTTTTCCTACTAATGGTTTATATGGTTTTATTAATATGATGAATAAAATTATTGAAGAAGAGAAACCTAGTTACATTATGGTAGCTTTCGATAAAGGTAAGACTTTTAGACATGATAAATATGATTCATATAAAGCAGGACGTAAAGAAATGCCAGATGATTTAAGAAGCCAATTTCCTAAAGCTAAGGAAGTTCTTGATGCTTTAGGTATTAAACATTTTGAGATAGATAATTATGAAGCGGATGATATTATTGGTACTCTTGCTAAAGAAGTAGATGAAGAAGATGAGTTTATCGCTACAATTATCTCTAGTGATAAAGATTTATTACAGTTAATTAGTGATGAAGTAGATGTAAAACTATTAAAGACTAAAGGTTCTATTAGATTTAATAGAGAGGTATTTAAAGAATTTTATAAAGTAGAACCTATTAATATGATTGATCTTAAAGCTTTAATGGGAGATATGTCTGATCATATACCGGGTGTTAAAGGAATTGGGGAGAAAACTGCAATTAATCTATTAGAAAAATATAAAACTTTAGATAATTTATATGCTCATGTAGATGAATTAACTCCTAAGGCCAAAGAAAAATTAGTAAATGATAAAGAGAATGCTTATATGAGTTATGATCTTGCAACTATATATAGAGATGTAGATATTCCATTTAGTTTAGAAGATTGTAAATATAAGGGATTTAATAGGAAAGAATATATAGAGATTTTAGAAGAATTAGAGTTTAAATCATTACTTAAAAAAGTTAATAGTATAGATAGTAATACTTTAGAAGATAATGATAATAATGATGATGATAAAAATATAGAAGTAAAAGAGATAGATGTTAAAGACTTTGATAGTAGTAAAGATTATTCCTTTTATATAGAAATGGATGCTTATAACTATAATGAATCAGTTATTATAGGAGTTAGTTTTACAAATGATAGTGGGACTTGTTTTATAAAAGGAGAAGATGTTGTTAACTATAAAGAGTTATTTGAAAATGATACTCTTAAATCTACATATGATGTTAAGAAGTGTTATATTCTATTAAATAAACTAGGTATAAAATTAAATAACTGTAACTATGATGCAATGATAGCATCTTATCTATTAGATTATAAAATGAATGATGATATTACTACTTTAATGAATGATTTAAAGGTAGAGATTAAGTCTTTTGAAGAGACATATGGAACTTTAAAAAGAAGAAAGAAAGTAGAACTTGAAGAGACTATTAGACAGTGTAACTTAAAGAGTAGTTTTATCTATAATACTAAAAGTGATTTCCTACTTAAAATAGATGAATATGGTGAGACTAAATTATTTAGTGAAATAGAGATGCCTTTAGCATATGTTCTTATTGATATGGAATTAACTGGTATTAGAGTAGATAAAGATTATTTATTAAAACTAAAAGATGAGTTAGAAGTCAAGATAAAAGACATGGAAGAAGATATATATAAAGATGCTGGATGTGAGTTTAATATAAGTTCTCCTAAACAATTAGGTGAAATATTATTTGTAAAATTAGAACTACCTTATCCTAAAAAGAGAAAAAAAGATGAGACTAGTTACTCTACTAGTAGAGATATTTTAGATAAAGTAAGTCCATATCATCCTATAGTAAATAAAGTATTAGAATATAGGATGCTTACTAAGTTATATGCTAATTATGTTGTTGGACTTTTAGATAAGATAAAAGAAGATGGTAAAGTTCATACTATCTTTAATCAATGTTTAACTAGAACAGGAAGACTTTCATCAACTGAGCCTAACTTACAAAATATTCCTATTAGAAGTGATTATTCAAGATTAATTAGAAAAGCTTTTATACCTGAAGATAACTCTATCATTATGAGTTCTGATTATTCGCAAATAGAACTTAGAGTCTTTGCTTCGCTTTCTAAAGCGACTAACTTAATACAAGCTTTTATAGAAGATAAAGACATTCATTCTAAGACCGCTAGCGATATCTTTAAAGTAGATATTAAAGATGTAGATAAATCTATGAGAAGAACTGCAAAAGCCGTTAATTTTGGAATTCTTTATGGTATTAGTAGTTTTGGTCTATCAGAAGATTTAAAGATAGATGTAGGTAGTGCTAAGAAGTTTATGGATAATTACTTAGAGACTTATCCTGGTATTAGTGAATATATGGATAAAGAAAAAAGAGAAGCTTATAAGAATGGTTATGTTGCTACTATTATGAATAGAAGAAGAGTTATTGATGAGTTAAAGAGTAGTAACTATATGGTAAGAAGCGGAGGAGAGAGAATGGCTCTTAATACTCCTATTCAAGGAAGTGCTGCCGACATCCTTAAAAAAGCGATGGTAGATTTATATAGTGAGATGACTAAAAGAAATTTAAAAAGTAAAATACTTATTCAAGTACACGATGAACTTGTTTTAAATGTTTATAAAGATGAGTTAGATGAAGTTAAAGAGTTAGTAAGAGATAAGATGGAAAATGTCATTAAGTTAGATGTTCCTTTAAAAGTAGATATTGAAACAGGTAATGACTGGTATGAAGCAAAGTAGGTGATTAAATGAAAGAACAAAATATTTACGATAATGAAGATTTTTTTGAAAGTTATCAAAAATTAAGACAAAATAAAGGGTTAACTGCAAATGATTTGATAGAGACACCACAACTTTTTGAATTGATTGGCAATGTTAAAGATAAAGAGGTACTTGATTTAGGTTGTGGTACTGGTTATAATGATAGAAAATTAATGGAAAAAGGTGCTAGAAGTGTATTAGGTATTGATTTATCTACTAAAATGATAGAAGTAGCTAATAAAGAGAATAGTTTGGATAATATTGAATATAAAGTTATGTCAATGAATGATATTAATAAAATTAATAGAAAATTTGATTTAGTAGTTAGTTCTTTAGCAATTCATTATATTGAAAATTATGATAGTTTGTGTAAAAAAGTATATAACTTATTAAATGATAATGGGGAGTTTATCTTTTCTTGTGGCCATCCAATGGATTCTGCACCAATACTTAATGACTATTCGGATAATTTTGTTATTATAAATGATAAAAAGTATTTTTTGTTAAGCGATTATAACAATGAAGGAAAAAGAATATCACATTGGTTTGTAGATGGAGTTGAGACATATCATAGAAATATGAGTCATTTAGTTAATGGCCTAATTAATGCAGGTTTTAAATTAGAAAAAATGGTAGAGTCTTATGCAACTGATGAAATAATAAAGATAAAACCTAAGTATAAAGACCAAAGAGAGCATTCATATTATGTTTATTTTAAAGCAAAGAAGTAAAGGAAGTGTTGTATATGCCTGAAAAACCAGAAGTAATTACAGTAAGTAAGACACTAGAAAAGATTATTATAGGTAAAACTATTAAGAAGGTAGATGTCTATTGGGATAATATAGTTATTGGTGATAAAGATGAATTTAAAAAAGATTTAGTTGGTGAGAAAATAGAATCTATTACTACAAGAGGTAAATGGATAGTTATCTTTCTTACAACTAAAGCTTTAATATGTCATTTAAGAATGGAAGGAAAGTTCTTCTTTAGAGATTATACAGTACCTAAAGAAAAGCATGAACACGTTATTATCACTTTTACTGATAATACTGATATGAGATTTAATGATGTTAGAAAATTTGGAAAAATGGTATGTCTTTCTAAAGAAGAAGTTTATAATTTAAAACCACTTTCAGATTTAGGATTAGAGTACTATGATAAGAGTCTAACTCCTAGTTATTTATTAGATGCTTTAAGAAAAAAGAAAGTACCAATTAAAACAGCTTTACTAGATCAGTCTATTATTACTGGTATTGGTAATATTTATGATGATGAAATCCTATTTGCAAGTCATATTAACCCTTTAAGGAAAGCAGATAGTATTAATATAGATGAAGCAGATGCTATCATTAAAAATACGAAAATAATATTAGATAAAGCAGTTACTATGGGAGGTACTACTATTAAGAGTTTTACATCAGCAGAAGGTGTACATGGCTTATTTCAAAATGAATTATCTGTTCATGGTAAGAAAGATGGTATTTGTCCAGACTGTGGAAAGAAACTTGTTGTTACTAAAGTAGGTGGAAGAGGAACTTATTATTGTCCTAATTGCCAAAAATAATTTTTTGCCAAAAATATATGTTTATGATACTATGAATATGTAAAAGAAATTTACATACAATAAAAAAAGAGAGCATTTAACGTGCTTGTGTTAAGTGCTTCTCCTGTAAAAAGGTTGGGCACCTAATTAAACAGTTGTGATTTAGGTGTTTTTTGTTTTATATTGTTAGAAATAAAAGACTTATGGACCAAAAAAAATTCATAAGTCTTTTAAAATGGATTATATCTACCTATTATTATCGGTTTGCTACTAAATAGCTCTAAGTCTTCCTTACTTAAATATTTTTTATTAATTATTACCATAAGGGAATTTTCAAAAATAAATCTTACAATTTGACAAAATAAAAACAACGACCTAA
>CAMMQC010000023.1 GCA_946498975.1 uncultured Mycoplasmatota bacterium | reverse complement strand
ATTGATTCCTATATCAAAAGTTCGAATAGTTCGAACAGATTTCCCAATGGTGGAGATGAGGAGATTCGAACTCCTGTCCAAAAATAAAGCTACATAAACTTCTACAAGTTTAGATGATTAAGAATTTTCAGACTATTTTCTAGTAACCATCAACTAATAAAACAGTCCTAGTCTAAAAGATTCTATCATAGTCTAGACAAACTATAACTATATCCTGCTAAAATAAACCATCTTAACTTAACACAGGAAATTAAGAGAAGACAGTGCATTTACCTATACTAGGCGAAAGCTAACTCAGTATTTTTATTAAATAAGTTAGCAAATGCTGTTTTAATACTGTTTCCAGTTATATTTAATTTAGTTTGTAACGTAAACAACTCGACTTGCCATTTATGCTCTATTATTCCTGTCGAAACCAAAGCATCCCCAAATACAACTAGATTATAACACAGAAGTATCAAAAAAGCAAATACCAATATTTACCAAATTATTTATACTTATTAAGCTTAGCAGCCTCTCTCTTTAAATCTCTTTCTTTAATACTTTCTCTTTTATCATAATTTTTCTTACCCTTACAAAGTCCAAGTTCTATTTTCGCTTTACCACGTACAAAATAAAGTTTTAAAGGTATAAGGGTATAACCTTCTAATTTCAGTTTATTATCTAATTTTTTAATCTCACTTTTATGAAGTAATAACTTCCTACTTCTTGTCTCTTCATGATTAAAGATATTACCTTCTTTATAATGATCTATAAACATATTAACAAGATAAACTTCACCATTTCTTATAATAGCATAACTATCTTTAATATTTGCTTTACCACCTCTTATAGATTTAATCTCTGTTCCTTTTAAAACAATACCTGCTTCATAAGTATCTTCTATAAAATAATCAAATCTTGCACGTCTATTAATAATCTCCATAATATCACTCCAAACTAGGCATCTCTATACTATTATCAAGAGATAATACTATATTTTTATAAGTTTCATAATAATCCCTATAACCAGGAAGTATTTCATCATTTAAACTAGTATAAGGATAAACAACAAAGTTTCTTTTTCTACCATATGTAGAATGAGTATATAAAAGTTCTGCTTTAGGATTTCTTAACTCTATAGTACTAACACCGTTTTCCACAGTTTTGTGGATATCTATACTAGCCATTAATCCTGTAAGACGTTCTACTCCTTCTTGATCAGATATAAAGTTACCTAATGAATATATTACCATAGTCTTACCAATAAAGGCAATTGGCTCCACTACATGAGGATGACTTCCTATAACTATATCAACACCAAGAGAAGAAAGGTAGTTAGCAATTTCCTCCTGTGTTGCACTAACACTAGTAGAATATTCTGTTCCCCAGTGCATTGCCACAATCACAACATCCACTTTGTCTCTAACTTTCTCAATATCTGCTTTCGCTTTCTCGGGACTATAAACATTATTTAAATATTCTTTACCACTAGGTGTCTCCAAACCATTAGTCCAAGTAGTATAAGAAAAGAAAGAATAAGTAATACCATTAACTTCTTTTATAACTACTTCATCTCTATCTTCGAAAGACAAATAACTACCAGCCGTATAAACATCATCTTTACTATTCCAATAATTCAAGGAATTAATAACACCCTGTTCTCCCTTATCCATAGTATGATTTGTTGCAAGACTAACTAAATTAAATCCTGCATCAATAAAAGCATCACCAACTTCATAAGGAGAATTAAACCTAGGATAATTAGAAAGACCTAACTCAGTACCACCTAATATCGTCTCTTGATTATAATATTTTAAGTCATAATCTTTTATCATAGGCTTAATCTCTTTTAACATCGGTTTAAAGTCATAACCACTACCAGTATATGCATCAAGATATACAGCACTATGAATTAAAGCATCTCCTACCATAACTAATGATGCATCCATCTCTTCTTTCTTACTAACCACTTCTTCTTCTTTTTTTTGTTCTTTAACATCATCTTTTTTAACATTATCATTAGTCAAACGATAATAAAATCCTAAACTAGCACCAAATAAAATACCAATAAAAAGAATAATAACAAAACGCCCTAATACTGTTAATTTTCTTTTCTTCTTAACTTTACTCATAACTACAATTTCTTAACTATCTCAAAGTCAATAGTTTTCGCTTCTTTAGAAGCTGCCACTACTTTAATTAGTACCCTTTCTCCAATAGTATATTTAATATGACTCCTCTCACCTACTAAAGTCATTCTCTCTTCATCAAAGACAAAGTAATCATCCATAAGTCTAACAGGAACTAAACCTTCTACTAAATTATCAAGTTCTACAAACATACCAAAACTCATTACTGATGAAATTGTTCCTTCAAACTCTTCTCCAATATGACCTTCCATATATTCAGCCATCTTCATATCTTCAACTTCTCTTTCACAGTCAACTGATGCTCGCTCCATCGCTGATGAGTGGTCTGCTACAAACACCAATTTTTCTTCGTAATGATGAATAGTATGACTACTTAAATCGTTGTTAAATAAGTAAGTTCTTAAAAGTCTATGTACAGTAGTATCAGGATAACGTCTAATAGGAGAAGTAAAATGAGTATAACATGAACTACCTAAACCAAAGTGTCCCACATTAGTAGGAGAATATATCGCTTTCTGCATACATCTAAGTAATAATGATGTAAGTATAGGCCCTTCTTTCTTATCATGAACAAACTTAAGTAGTTTTTGAACAGCCACACTCTTATTACCTTTCAAATCCCCTGTTACTTGATATCCTAAATTACTAACAAAACTTAAGAAATCTCTAATTTTATCTTCCTTAGGACTTTCATGAATACGATAGATAAATGGTAAGTCCATATTATATATATGAGAAGCCACACATTCATTAGCAGCGATCATAAAGTCTTCAATTAAGTTTTCACCAGTACCTCTTTCTCTTTTAGTTATCTCGTAAGGAACACAAGCCTCATCTACAAGTATCTTCGCTTCATCAACATCAAAATCTAAGTAACCTCTTCTTACTTTCATTTTTTTAAGAATAGTTGCAAACTCACTCATAGTCTTCAAGTCATCAACAAACTCTTCATACCCTTCAGGTACAATATTTTTCTCTAAGATACTATTAACATTTTTATAAGTCATTTGTTTTCTAGATTTAATTACACTAGGGAATATATCATAATCAAGCATCTTACCTTCGCTATCATATTTCATTACACAACTAATAGCAAGTCTATCTACTCCAGGATTTAATGAACATATTCCATTAGATAACTCATGAGGTAACATTGGAATAACTCTATCAACAAGATAAACTGAGGTACCTCTATCCATTGCCTCTTTATCTAAAGGACTATCTTCTTTAACATAATAAGAAACATCAGCGATATGAACACCAAGAGTATAAGTATCACCACTCTTTTCAATAGATATCGCATCATCTATATCTTTAGTATCGTCACCATCTATTGTAAATATTTTTTCATCACGCAAATCACGTCTACCTTTTAAATCAACTTCAGTTACTTCCATAGGTAAAGTCTTAACTTCTTCTTCCACATCTTCTGGAAAACTAGTATTAATATCATATTTATATACAATTGATAAAATATCAACACCAGGATCATTCTTATGTCCTATTATTTTAACAACCTTACCTTCTGCTTTCTTATTACTAATTCTCTTAACAATCTCTACAACTACTTTATGTCCATCTACAGCATTAAGACTATTCTCTTTAGCAATTACAACCTCTAAATTAACTTTATCTTCATCTAAAGTAACATAACCAACATTATTCTTAAAGTTAATCTCCCCTACATAAGTATTACTTTCATGCTTTAAGACTTTAATGATTCTTCCTTCTACTCTATCAAGACCTTTTTGACTGACTTGTTCAACAACTACTAAATCTCCGTGTAAAGCCCCATTAATATTTTCTTTAGGTATATAAATATCTACATCACTATTATCTACATCAACAAAGCCAAAGCCCTTTTTATTAGAATGAAGAACACCCTTAAGTAGATGACTATCTTCAAATAACATATATTTATCTTTATTAGTATGATAAACTAACGTCTCAATTTCAAGTTCTTTAAGTACTTTTAATAATTCCTCAAGATTATCACTACCTAATTTTTCTTCAATCTCAAAAACACTAAGACTTTTACCTGCTTCTTTTAATATTTTTAATATATCTTCTCTCATTCTATCAACCTCAATTCTTAATACCATTTTACTCTATTTTCAACACAAAGTAAAAAGAAAAAGACAATATTTCATGTCTTTTACATAAATGAATATACTAAACAAATAATAAAGAAAGCAGCTCCTAATACCATTGTTATTCTAGTAATAACTAACTCACTACCTCTTTCTTTTCTATTCTTAAATAAGTCAGTAGAGTTACCTGAAAGAATTTGTGCAGCACTTTCAGCTTTACCACTTTGTAATAGTACAATTATTATTAATAGTATTGATATAATTAATAAAGCTATTTGCATAGTTTACACCTCCGATAGATTTCTTTTAAACTGTTAATATAATAGCATAAACACTAAAGAAATGCAACTAAGATTTGGCTTTATTCTTTGGTTTAAACCGATTATTATTCAAGAGTTCCTCATACTCACCAGTTTTAGAAATAATATTATAACCATGTTCTAATCTAAACTTTTTCCTATCTTCTGCTTTCATAATAAGTAATTCATCTGCAATATCCATATGTAATATTCCATCTAAATGATCATACTCATGAGATAAGACTGTCGCTTCAAATCCTTCGAAAATATCTCTATGTTTATTACCATCAATATCAAAATATTCTAAAGTAATTTTATATGGTCTTCTAACATGACCAAAATTATCTAAACAACTAGCACAAGCTTCCCAATAATCAGTTAACCCTTCTCTAGAAATTATAACAGGATTTATTAGAACTCTCGCTTCATTATAATTTTTCTCATCATCACTAAGACTATCATCTTGAATCTTATTTACTATATCTAAATTAGTATTTTTTAAATAGATTATTCTCTTAGGAATCCCTAGTTGTACTGCAGCCATAGCAAGTACTTCTTCTTCTTTACAATATTTATCTAAAATAGAAATATCTTTCTTTAAAGCTTTATCATTAAAATCTACAGGAAGAGAAACTTGTCTTAAATATTCTTCATTATCTTCAATTGTAACTACTTTAATATCACTCATAAAAAGTCCTCCATATAAGAGAAAGAGCCTATCTACTAAGCTCTTCTTCGATTCTCATTAACTGATTATATTTACAAATTCTATCTGTTCTAGACATAGAACCAGTCTTGATTTGACCTAAATCAAGTCCAACAGCTAAATCTGCTATTGTTGTATCTTCAGTCTCCCCACTTCTATGAGAAATAACTGTTTTATAATTATGTGATTTAGCAAGTTCAATAGTCTCAAGTGTTTCAGTAATAGTACCAATTTGATTTACTTTAAGAAGAATTGCATTACCGGCCTTATTATCAATACCTTTTTGTAAGCATTCTTTATTAGTAACAAATAAATCATCACCAACAAGTTGAATCCTATCTCCAAGTAACTCTGTTACTTTACTAAACCCCTCCCAGTCATTCTCATCAACTGGATCTTCAATAGAAATAATTGGATAAGTATTAACTAAATCTTCATAGTATTTAATTAACTCATCAGTACTAAGTACTTTACCCTCTCCTACAAGGTTATATTTACCGTCAGAATAGAATTCTGATGCTGCAACATCAATAGCATAACAAACATCTTTACCTGGCTCATATCCAGCACGTTTAACTGCTTCAGTAATTAACTCAAATCCTTCTTTATTAGTCTTAAGATTAGGAGCAAAACCACCTTCATCCCCAACACTAGTAGCATATCCCTTTTCTTTTAAAACATTTTTAAGACTATGGAATACTTCAGCACCAACTCTTACTCTTTCATGGATAGAATCTCTTTGAGGAATAATCATATACTCTTGAAAATCTAATGAGTTATCAGCATGAGCTCCTCCATTAATGATATTCATCATAGGAACAGGTAAAGTTTTACCATCTCCAACATATTCATATAGCTCTTTTCCACAAGCTTTAGCCGCAGCTTTTAAACAAGCCATAGAAACACCAAGTATAGCATTAGCACCTAACTTACTCTTAGTTTTAGTACCATCTAATTCTAACATTTTATAGTCTATTTCTTTTTGTTTAGTAACATCTATTCCAATTAGATTATCACGTAAAATAGTATTAACATTATTAACAGCATTTAGTACTCCTTTACCATTAAATCTACTCTTATCTCCATCTCTCATTTCTAAAGCTTCTCTTTCTCCTGTAGAAGCTCCACTAGGTACACAAGCCCTACCCATAATACCATTATCTAGTATTACATCTACTTCAACAGTAGGGTTACCTCTTGAATCTAATATTTCTCTTCCTATAATATTTTTAATATTCATAAAATCATCCTTTCCAAACAACTACATTATATCACTGTTTCACTATTTACTGTATTATTTTTTCTTTTAATTAATCTTTTTCCTACACTTTCTCTATTTTCTAAAGCACTAGAATTATTATCAATATACTTATCTAGATTAATATACCCATCATACATTCTTTTCTCTTCATTATAATAGAATATCTTAGGGGGAAATCCTCCTAATCCTTTAAAAAAGCCATGAGGCAATGCTTCCTCATAATCTAGCTCTAAAGAAGTACTAACTAATTTATCAACTATATCAAAACTTTTATTAATAGTAGAATCTTTCATATCTCTATAAATAGGATAAAACTTTACGTTTTTTACTCCTAATAATGATGCTAAATACAAATCTCTTTGACAGTTAGCAACTACAGCAGTATTAGGATTAAATGGATATATCAAGCACATCTTTTTTTCTACATCTATATTTTTCTTCATTGTTATCATCCTTTCAAACTAATATAACATTTATCTCTTAAAAACTTCTTAATATTATCAGTATCTTTTCCTTCATAATACATAATTAACATCTTCTTATAATCTTCGACTGAATCACTCGGAATAGAGATAATGCCTAATCCTCTTGATATCAAATGATGATTAGCAAAAATAACAGCAGTTCTTTTATTACCATCTATAAATATCTGTCTTTTCATAACATATAATAATAATTCTATAGCAAGACTAACATCATCTAATTCACTGTTTAAAAGCCCGTTTAACTCTTCTACTACTTGACTTTCTATAGGAATACTAGGAATCCAAGTAGTCCCACCTATCTTAGCAGGAGTACTTCTAACTTTACCAGCATTATAATAAAAGCCTTCAAGAACTAACTTATTAATTTGTGATAAAAAAGAAAAGTTCTCTTCTGTCATAATAACATTTTCATCTAAAACAAACTCCCAAGCATGTTTTAAATTAACAACTTTCATAATATCAGTAGAAGTCATTCCATTTACTTGTCCGCTGTTTAAAATATTATTTACATTTTCATAAGTAGTAACAACACCTTCTAATATTGCCTGGTTATATATTAAATTAACCAAATTTTTTCTTGCATAATCTATATTAATATCAACATTGCTCTGTTGTGAAGTATCCACCATTCTAAAATTATCATTCATCAAAATCACCACTATATATTTTTATTAATGCTTATTTAATTCTTTTACTATATCTCTAAATTCATCCCCTCTATCCTCGCATTGTTTATACTGATCCCATGATGCAGATGCAGGACTAAGTAACACCGTATCTCCACTCTCTACAACACTATTGATATAGTTCATCGCCTCAACTAATTTTTCAAAAGTATTAGTCTTAATACCAACACTATCACCATATTCTTTAACTCTATCACGGCACTCTCCAATACCAACTATCTCTTTAACTGGACTAATAAAATTATCTAAATCATGAAAGTCTTGACCTCTTTCAAGTCCTCCAAGTATTAAGATAACATTCTTATCAAATGATGATAAAGCAATAGTAGTACACTTAGTATTAGTCGCTTCTGTATCATTATAATAATCTACACCATTAACTTTATCTATAAACTCTAATCTATGTCTAACACCAGTAAATGTCTTTAAAACACTAACTATTGATTCATTATCAACTCCCACTTCTTTTGCAATCATCATTGCCCCTAAAGCATTCTCAACATTATGATTACCTTTAAGTAAGAACTCGTCTCTATTCATAATAAATTCATCATAATAATAAAGTTTATCATCTATCATATATGCTCCATTTATCTCATGTTTAGAAGAAAAGTACTTAACATTACTCTTAATATCAGTAGTACCCTTCATTACTTCATCATTTTCTATATTTAAGATAGCAATATCATCATCACGCTGATTTGCAAAAAGTTTAAGTTTTACTTTTTTATATTCATCATAACTACCAAAGAAATCTATATGAGCTTCAGCCAAATTAGTCATTAAAGCAATATGAGGTCTAAACTCTTTCATATTAGCAAGTTGTTGACAAGATACTTCCATCACGATAATATCTCCACTCTCTAACTTTTCTAAAAAACTACACAAAGGATAACCAATATTACCTGCTAAATGCACTCTCTTACCACTCTTCTTTATCATCTCATAAGTAAGAGTTGTCGTAGTAGTCTTACCATTAGTACCAGTAATACCAATTAATGTAACATCATTAGGTAATAATCTATAAGCCATCTCTGCTTCATTAATAACTTCTATTCCTAACTCTTTCGCTTTAATTACATATTTATGATCATTTCTAATACCAGGATTTTTAATAACATAATCAAAACTATCATCAAGTAAATCATCAGGATGACTATCAAAGATTAAAGTAACACCAAGCTTCTCTAATTCTAAAACCTTATTCTCATCCTGCTTATCTCGACTTCCTCCATCATTTAGAATAATAGTATTATTATACTTACTCAAATATTTACATACTTCATAACCACTCCGTGCCATCCCCAATACTAATATTTTTTTATTTTCAAACATAATCATCACTCGTTTCCTTCAATAACATTATACTAAATAATAGAAATATTTAAACCCTTTAATTGAAAAGTAATAAATATATTGATATAATTTAATAGAAGAAAGTGTGGTCTTATATGAAAATAATAACTTTAGATGAAATTAGTTTTGACAAATTTGCAAATACTCATAAACATCGTAACTATTATCAAACATCAGCTTATGGTAAAACTATTAAAAATAATGGCTATGATATTCACTACATTGGTATTATAGATGACTTAGGTAATCTTTTAGGAGCATCTCTACTTCTATATAAAGAAGTAATGATGAACTACAAAATTGCCTATGCCCCACGTGGTTTTCTTTTCGACTACACTAATATTAACAACTTAAAAGAATTCACAACTAGACTAAAGAAATTACTAAGTAAACAAGGATTTATTTCTATTACAATTGATCCCTATCTTCCCGTTAATATAAGAGATAAAGATGGTAAAATAATGAATATTAATAATGAAGCGAATATTGCATTAGAAAACCTAAAAGCCTCAGGATATAACTATTTAGGACCAAATCTATTCTTTGAAAGTAAAAAACCAAGATTTGAAGCGATTATTACTCTAAATGATGATATTAAAGATATATATCAAAGCTTTGAAAAAAGAGTAAGACACAAGATTAAGAAAGCTATTAGAAGCGGTGTTGAAATATATAAAGGCGGTAAAGAAGAATTAGATTTATTTTATGAACTTATTAAAAAGAAATATGATAAGCCTTTAAATTATTATATAGACTTTTACAATAATTTTGAAAATAATATTGACTTATACTTTGCTAAACTAAATACAGAAACTTTTGTTATCACTAGTAGATTACAATATGAAAGAGAAATAGAAGTAAATAATGACCTAGCTAATAAAATACAAAGTAGTAAAAATGAAAATGCTAAAAAGAAATTAATTAATGAAAAAATGGAATCTGACAAATTAGTAAACACTTACAAAAAGAATCTTGTCTGGGCTACTAATTTACTAAAAGAAAATCCTAACGGTCTAATTATCGGAACATCTCTGAACTTAACCTATGATAATGTCTGCTATTTAATTATAGAAGGATTTAATCAAAGTTTTAAAACTTTAAATCCAAACTATCTTATCAAATGGAAAATGGTAAATGACTACAAAAACAAGAATGTTAAATATATAAACTTAAATGCTGTAAGTGGTGATTTTACAAATATTAATAAATACAGTGGTCTTAATGAGATGAAACTAGGCTTTAATTCATTAGTAACTGAATATATAGGAGAGTTTGAACTTATTATTAGTCCTCTACCTTATAATTTATATAAGAATTTAAACAAAGAGAAAAAGAAATAAAAAATATTCTAATCGCTAGAATATTTTTTTATATCGTCTTCACTAAAACATATACTATCCATTACTTCATTAGCAACATCTTCCCACTCTTTATAAACACCAACTTGAGTATTAAACTCAATAGTAACTAGTTTATTTTCAAGAGTAAAGAATCTAATATTATAATATGTATTTGCATCTGTTGCTACTAACTTTGCAAAAGTCTTATCATGCTCTTGATAAACTCCACTATCTATTACAGTCATATTAGTAAGTCCAGCTATCCTATTATTAAGATAAGTTTCTAACCCATCATCAGTCATATCTTCATTAGTAGTACTTACAAAAATATGCTCTAAATCATCATTACTAATAAATACAAGTTCAGGACGATTATTATAGTTATATTTAGACTTTAATGTCGCTTCATCTAACATTGTAAAAGTATCAGGAACATTTAAAAAGAAACTACTATCAACTCTATATGTCTTAAAGTTAATTTCCACTCCATCTACTTCAATCTTATCTTCTTTCTGCTCTTCATTTTTAGTTTCATTTTCTTTATTAATAGAATCAACATTATAATCATGAACTAAATTAGCAATAAAGAAAGCAACTACTACTATTACAATGATGCCTATAACCCCTAAAATAATCTCTTTTCTTTTCATATTAAACACCATAAAAAGTATATCATATATCAAACAAAAAAAGAAGTCCTAAGACTTCTATTAAGTTTCTATTATCCTTCGATTTCAGAAACAACACCAGCACCAACAGTACGTCCACCCTCACGGATAGAGAACTTAGTACCTTTTTCAATAGCAATTGGGTGAATTAATTCAACTTCCATTGTTACGTTATCACCAGGCATAACCATTTCTACACCTTCAGGTAAAGTAATTACACCAGTAACATCAGTAGTTCTGAAATAGAATTGTGGACGATAGTTACTGAAGAATGGAGTATGACGTCCGCCTTCTTCTTTACTTAGTACGTAAACTTCAGCTTTAAATTTGCTATGAGGTTTAACACTACCAGGTTTAGCAAGAACTTGTCCACGTTCAACTTGTTCACGAGAGATACCACGAAGTAAAACTCCTGCATTATCTCCAGCTTCTGCATAATCAAGTTGTTTTCTAAACATTTCGATACCAGTAACAACTGTCTTTTGAGTATCACGAATACCAACGATTTCAACTTCATCGTTAAGTTTTAATTGTCCACGTTCAACACGTCCAGTAACAACTGTACCACGACCTGTGATAGTGAATACATCTTCAATACTCATTAAGAAAGGTTTATCAGTATCACGTTCAGGAGTTGGGATCCATTCATCAACAGCATCCATTAAATCATAGATAGCTTGAACATACTTAGGATCTCCTTCAAGAGCTTTAAGAGCAGAACCCTTAATAACTGGAGTTTCATCTCCTTCGTAACCATATTCATTTAATAAGTCACGAACTTCCATTTCAACTAAATCGATTAACTCATCATCATCAACCATATCACATTTGTTTAAGAATACAACCATACGAGGTACTCCAACTTGACGTGATAATAGGATATGTTCACGAGTTTGAGCCATAGCTCCGTCAGTAGCAGCAATTACAAGAATTGCACCATCCATTTGAGCAGCACCAGTAATCATGTTTTTTACATAGTCAGCATGTCCTGGGCAGTCAACGTGAGCATAATGACGTTTTTCAGTTTGGTATTCTACGTGTGCAGTATTAATTGTAATACCACGTTCTCTTTCTTCTGGAGCTTTATCAATGTTTGCATAATCTGTAAAATCAGCCCATGCAGGGTTCTTATCATGTAAACATTTAGTAATAGCTGCAGTTAAAGTAGTTTTACCATGATCTACGTGTCCAATTGTACCAATGTTAACATGTGGTTTTGAACGATCAAATTTTTGTTTTGCCATATTTTTTCCTCCTCTTTTTTTATACAATTTATATTTTATCTAACAATTACTAAATTTGCAACTGTTTAGAACTAATTTTATAGAGTTTCTTATTAATTTCCACTCTTTTTAATAATTTCTTCAGCAATATTTTTAGGTACTTCTTCATAATGATCAAATGTCATAACAAAGTTACCTCTACCTTGAGTATTACTACGTAAGTTAGTAGCATATCCAAACATCTCAGAAAGTGGAACCATTGCTGATAATTTAACCACATTCCCAAGTGACTCTTGTCCTAGTGGACGACCACGTCTACTAGTTAAGTCTCCCATAACGTTACCGAAGTATTCATCAGGGGTAGTAACATCAACTTTCATGATTGGTTCAAGAAGTGTTGCTTGACATTTATTCTTAGCTTCTTTTAAAGCCATAGATGCAGCAATCTTGAATGCCATTTCACTAGAGTCAACATCATGATATGAACCATCATATAATGTTGCTTTAACATCAATCATAGGATATCCTGCTAAAATACCTGTTTGCATTGCTTCTTGTAATCCCTTATCAACAACAGGAATATATTCACGAGGAACAACACCACCTACGATTTGATCGACAAATTCATAACCTTTATCAGGATTTGGTTCAAACTTAATCCAAACATGTCCATATTGTCCACGTCCACCAGATTGCTTAATATACTTACCTTCACATTCAGCTGTTTGCTTAATAGTTTCACGATAAGCAACTTGTGGTGCACCAACATTAGCTTCAACATGGAATTCACGTTTCATACGATCAACTAATACATCAAGATGTAACTCGCCCATACCAGCAATAACAGTTTGACCTGTTTCGTGATCAGTATGAACTTTAAATGTTGGATCTTCTTCAGCAAGTTTTTGTAATGCAAGTGCCATCTTATCTTGATCTGCCTTACTCTTAGGTTCAACAGCAAGTTGAATAACTGGCTCAGGAACAATAAGTTTCTCTAAGATAATAGGTTTCTTCTCATCACATAATGTATCACCAGTAGTTGTATTCTTAAGACCAACAGCAGCTGCTATATCACCAGTATATACATCACTAATTTCTTTACGAGTATTAGCATGCATTTGTAATATACGACCAATTCTTTCTTTAGAATCTTTAGTAGAGTTAAGTACATAACTACCACTAGCTAAATGTCCTGAATAAACTCTAAAGAATGTTAAACGTCCAACAAAAGGATCAGTCATAACTTTAAATGCTAATGCACTAAATGGTTCACTATCACTTGGATGACGTTTTTCTTCTTCTCCTTTTAAGTTATGTCCTTTAATTGATTCTACATCAAGTGGACTAGGTAAATAATCAATAACTGCATCCATTAAAGGTTTAATACCCTTATTACCTAAAGCATCTCCACACATAACTGGGAAGAACTTAGTTGCAAGGCATCCTTTACGGATAGCACGTTTAATCATTTCAACAGTTACTTCTCCACCTTCTAAGTATGTTTCCATCATTTCATCATCAAATTCAGCGGTCGCTTCAATTAAGTCAGCATGTTTCTCTTCTACTAAGTCTTTTAAGTCAGCAGGAATATCTATCTCCTTAGCATCCTCTTCAGGCTTACCATCAAACTCAATTGCTTTCATAGTAACTAAATCAATAACTCCACGGAAATCATCTTCAGCACCAATTGGCCATTCAATAGGTTTAGCATTAACTCCTAAACGATCTTTTATTGATTTAAGACTATAATTAAAGTCAGCACCCATTTTACCCATTTTATTAGCAAAAATAATTCTAGGTACCATAAATTCATCAGCTTGTCTCCAAACTGTTTCCATTTGTGGTTCAACACCAGCTTGAGCATCAAGCAAAGCTACAGAACCGTCTAAAACTCTTAAACTACGACTAACTTCGATAGTAAAGTCTACGTGTCCTGGAGTATCGATTATATTAAAACGATGATTTTTCCAGTGTACTGTAGTAGCAGCACTTGTTATTGTAATACCACGCTCTTTTTCTTGTTCCATCCAGTCCATTTGACTAGCACCATCATGAGTTTCTCCAATTTTATGGATATTACCACCATGGAACAAAATACGTTCAGTAGTTGTAGTCTTACCAGCATCGATATGAGCCATAATTCCAAAGTTTCTTGTCTTATCTAAAGACGTATCTCTTGCCATAATTTCTCCTTCCTACCAACGATAATGTGCATAAGCCTTATTAGCTTCTGCCATTCTGTGGGTATCTTCACGTTTTTTAACAGCAGCACCTGTTCCATTAGATGCATCTATAATTTCATTAGCTAAATTATCAGCCATTCCACGTCCTCCACGTTTTCTTGAGAAACCAACTAACCAACGTAAAGCTAAAGCTTCAGCTCTTGCTGGAGTAACTTCTTGAGGAACTTGATAATTAGCACCACCAACTCTTCTAGATTTAACTTCTAAAAGAGGTTTAATATTTTCCATCGCTTGATTAAAAGTCTCTAATGAATCTTTACCAGTCTTTTCTTTAACGATATTAAAAGCATCATAAACGATAGTTTGAGCAACACCTTTTTTACCATCAAGCATAACTGTATTAATTAGTTTAGCAACAGTCTTAGACTTATATATAGGATCTGGTAAAATATCTCTTTTAACAGCACGTCTTTTACGCATAATTTATCCTCCTTCCGATTTCTTTTACATATTAATTCTTAGGTCTTTTAGCCCCGTATTTACTACGGCCTTGTTTTCTATCTTTAACTCCTGCTGTATCTAGTGCGCCACGAATAATATGATAACGAACTCCGATTAAGTCCTTAACACGTCCACCACGAACTAATACAACACTATGCTCTTGTAAGTTATGTCCAATACCAGGAATGTATGTATCTACTTCCTTACCATTACTTAATCTAACACGAGCATACTTACGTAAAGCTGAGTTTGGTTTCTTAGGTGTCTTAGTACCAACACGAGTACATACTCCACGTTTTTGAGGAGATGGATTATTTGTTTGTTTTCTTCTAATTGTATTAACTCCTACTAAAAGTACTGGAGCTTTACTCTTACGAGTTTTACTTCCTCTACCTTTACGAACTAATTGATTTACTGTAGGCATTGTAATCATTAACTCCTTTCTTTACACATATCCAGGTGTATCATATTTACTTTTAAATAAAATTTTGCCCATGGCAAAACTAAATTTAAATTAGCAAACATACTATAACATTATATGCAACTACTTGTCAATATATTTTCTAAAATTTTCCCATTATAAAAATGCAACTATTATGTCGCATTTATCCTTTTTATTTAGTATGAACTTTAACTTTATCAGAGTAGTTAAAAACTCTATCTTCACTACCAACAAGAGATAAAGCATAATTATAAACGTTATCTTCTGAAGCATTTTCTGTATTTAGTAATTTCACTTCATTCATATCTCTAAACATCACAGTTAATCAATAATCTAAGTATTTCGTATATTAGACAACACTTTCTTCTTAACATCATCTATATTTACAACTTCCATAGAATTATCAAGTTCTTTAATAAAACTAAATTCCTCGCTATCTTCACTTATAGTATAGGTACCATACTTACTAATAATAAGTTTATTAAACTCATTTAAAATCTCCATTTTTTTATCATTACTAATATTCCAACTATATATTTCTCTAAGTCTATCTAAACAAGAAATAATTTGTATTTTCCTAATCTCTTCTTTAGATGAATAATAAGTACCATCATTAATTGTTTGTATAGTAATATCATCACACACTTTAAAAATATCAAATATATCTTGATTAACACTTAAACAAGAAGCCATAATTCCTTTACTATTACTTCTATAGAAATAATAGTTAGATGGAATAAAACCAATTACAGAGGCTTTTAAAATAGTAGGATAAACAAATGCTATATCTTCCCATTTAACAGCAGGAATAAAAGGTTCTTCATTAAATAAATCTCTTCGGTATATTTTATTACAACAAGCTGGTGACTCATAACATAAAAAGCCTGGATTTTTAGAAACGTCAATAATTATAGGTGAAATATTATCACAGTCACTCTCAATAAAACATTTACTACTATCTTTTTCCAAAACTCTTTGAACTCCAGTAGTTACAACTTTTAAACCTTTACACTTACCTATTAAAGTCAACATATCTCCATACATATTTCTATGAACAAAATCATCACTATCTACAAAACCAATATATTCACCACTAGCATATTTAAGACCAATATTTCTAGCAACAGAAACACCTTTATTTTCATCTAAATGAATATATTTAAAAATATCAGGTAACAACTCACAATATTTTTTAATTATATCTAAACTATTATCACTAGAATTATCATCTACAATAATTACTTCAAAATCCAAAACATCTTGTAACACTAAACTATTTAAACAATCTTCTAGATAAGTTCCACTATTATAAACAGGAACTATTATACTCAAACACTTCATAAACCCACCCTATCAAAAAAATGGCATCATTAATAAATTAAAATACAATAATTATTATTAAATTTTTCTACATTTACTGAAAAGCACTACAATTATAGCCACAAACAACAATACCACTTCACATTTGAAACATATTATATATTATCATTAATATTCTGTCAATAAAATCCAATACGTTTTATAACTATTTATCTAAACCTTTATTTGCCTTTTTCTTTACTACTATTCCTTCTATTACAAAAACAGCTTCTAAAATAGCTAAAAAAATTAACATAGACCTAAGAAAAGCATAAACAAACGAATACAATTGAAGCTCTCGAATATTATCCATATTTGCAAAAAAATGTAATAATATAAGTACACCAGTAAAAACAAAAGCTATTTTTTTATATTTTTCAACATATGAAAAAATATTATCATTAACAAGATATAAAGTACCTGCTAACAAAAGAGCATAAGAGCTAAATTCAACAATAAGCATAGCAGAAGGGCCAAAAACAAATAATACATACCATATAACCACTATATTTATAATTAAAATCCACCTAGATTTTTCATATATATCCATAATCATTACCTTCTTTCGTTAATGATAAAAAGCATTCTCCCATAATCTTTTTCCTCCAAATCTAGAAAACACTTTCACAAGTAAACTCTATTTCTTATTACTATGTATAATCCTCATATCTTGTTCTGCCATTCACTATTATCTATAATATCAACCTATTCTACTTCAATAATAACACCTTTTAGCAAAAAGAAAAAGACTCTAAAAGTCTTAATCATGATAACAACTACCACCAATAAATTCTCTAAGTATAGAATCATCTGGAATACTCTCACTTGGTATAGGTAATATAAGTCTTAAGATATTTAAAAGTCTCTTTGCCTCTTCATAATAAGCTGAATCTTCATCTACTGAATAAAGTAAAGGTTCAACATAAGTTTTTAATACACCCAACTCATATATTAAAGCTGTATTAATAGTAACATCCGCTTCATCTTGATAAGGGAATATATATTTCTCTTCTCCACCTCTAACATTATTCCAAACTTTTAACGTATCTACTACATTATAACCTCTAGTCCTATTATCCCTAATTATTCTTCTTAAAAGTCTATTATCTGTAGTAGGAAAACGATTATGGTAATCTATATTAAGTTCTGTTAAAGCAGATAAATATATTTTAAATTTATTCTTAGCAGGTATCTCTTTTAACACTTTAGGATTTAAGGCATGTATTCCTTCTATTAACAAGATATCATCTTTATCTAATTTTAATTCTTTAACAAACTCTTTAACTCCTTCTTTAAAGTTATAGATAGGTGCCATTACTTCTTTTCCTTCTAATAATTCATTAATTTGTTTAGTTAATAACTTATTATCAACAGCCTCAAAACACTCATAATCTTTCTCACCTTTTTCATTAACTGGTGTTTTATCTCTATCCACAAAATAATCATCCATACTAATCATTTTAGGATTAAGTCCAAAGCTCTTTAAATACATACAAAGTTTAGTTGTAGTTGTCGTCTTACCACTAGAAGATGGACCTGCAAGTAATATTATTTTTTTATCTTTTTTATTATCTACTATCTTTTTAGCTACATTTAAAAGTCTATTACTCTGTAAAGTTTCATCTATTCTAATTAAATCTGCAATCTTACCACGACTAACAACTTCATTTAAATCTGCAATAGTTTCTATTTTCATTAATTTAGTCCACTCTCTACATTCTTTAAAGACTTTAAACATATTAGGATGATGAGTATAAGCTTTAATTTGATTATGAGAATATTCTGTAGGAAACTGTAATACAAAACCATTATCATCGACATAAGTTAATTTAAACTCTTTTAAACAACCAGTAGATGGAGGCATTTGTCCATAGAAGTAATTATAATAATTAGAAAGTCTATAAAGAGTAATAGAAGTATTAGTATTATACTTCATAATTTTAGCCTTAGCTAAATCATTAATACTCTCAAAGTAATGTATAGCAGATATTCTATCCACACTAACTTTAGTAATAGATAAATCCATCTCTACTAGCTTTAACATCTTTCTAGCAATTGATTTAAGTATTGTCTCAGTAAGAGGAAAAGTTGTTTTAATATAGATTCCTTTATCTAATGAATGCATTACTATAATATTAGCATCTAGTCCAAATATCTCTTTAACAGCAACTACTAAAAGAAAGGTTAAACCTGCAATATGAGCTCTATTACCTATTTTAGAGTTTAAATCATAAAAGGTTATTCCACAAGGATCATTAACAACATAACTAAGTTCTTTATATATATTATTAACACTTGCAAGAATAATAGGAAAACGATAATCTTTCTGATATTCTTTACTTAGTTGTAATAAGGTTGTACCACGAGATACTATCTCTTCTTTACCATTTATTGTTACTTTAACATCTTCTATCATTTTAACACCCTCTTAATTCTATATATGATTATATCAAACTTACCATGCAAAGTCTAATAATTTTGCCACATCTTGTAAGGTATAATTTAAAGTTTATTTGGATATAGTAGAATTAGGTGATAATATGAATCTAATACCAATGATTGTAGATAAAGAAATAAATGGCGAAAGAAGTTATGATATCTTTTCTAAATTATTAAAAAATAGAATAATTATATTAAGTGGTACTATTAATGATGAATCTGCTAATACAATAGTTGCAGAACTACTCTACCTAGATTCTCTAAATCATGAAGACATATCTCTTTATATTAATTCCCCAGGTGGCTCTGTAACAGCAGGTTTCGCTATCTATGATACGATGAATTTAATTAAGAGTGATGTCTCCACTATTTGTATGGGACTATCTGCATCCATGGCCGCTTTTCTTCTTTCTAGTGGTAAAAAAGGCAAAAGATATGCTCTACCTAATAGTGAAGTAATGATACATCAACCTCTAGGAGGAGCCGAAGGTCAAGCGACAGAAATAAAAATTGCAGCAGAGCATATCATCAAAACTAAAAAAAAGCTAAATAAGATTCTAGCTTTAAATACTAAACAAAAATTAGAAAAAATAGAACAAGATACAGAAAGAGATTATTTCTTAGAAGCTAAGGAAGCTAAAGAGTATGGACTAATAGATAAAGTTCTCTAATCTACAAAGGCTTTATCCATTAGTTTTTTTATTTTCTTCTTACGTTGTTTAGTTTTCTTCTTATTAACAAAAACTTCTTTAGTATCACTATTAATCTCTAGAACATCACCCTCTTTAACAGTAGGAAGTTTATCTATTTTATAAGTCATAACTTTTCCTTTATCTAGTTCAACCACTACTAAATTATTCTCTATTCTATCAACAATTACTTCCATAGGTTTAACATATTCACTAAATATAAAAGTCCCTCCTTTCTTATAATATCTCTTTCTAAAGACACTATAACAGAAAAGAAAAACTTTGAAAAATTACGATTTTTCAAAATTCAAAGTATTTTTATAAGCAAATTTAAAAATTCCCTAGAGAAAAATAAAATATCTAAATCTAAAAACATCTAAATTTTCAAAATTACAACTTTTTTCACTTTTTAACACATAAAGTCCGATTGTGTTTAAGTATTAACTTTTCATACTTACAATAAAACTGGTGATTAAATTGAAAGAATTAGGAAATAAAATGGCAACACTTCGTCACAAGAATAATTTAAAACAAAAGGATGTAGCAAGATTATTAAATGTAAAAGAAAACACTTATTCCAAATGGGAAAAGTGTTCTAATGATATACCTTTAGAGAAAGTTAATATACTAGCTAATTATTATGATGTTAACTTAGATTATTTATTAGGTATATCTAACAAAATAGAACATAGTGAAAAGTTAAAAATTGATTATAAAAAGATATGTGAAAGGCTATTAGAATTAAGAAAAGACAATCACTTAACGCAAGCCAAATTAAGTGATAAAATAGGTTTCTTCCAAACAACCTATTCTAGTTTTGAAACAGAGGCAAGAGCCCTACTACACATAAATTACTATATATAGCAAACTTTTATAATGCTTCTATGGACTACGTTGTAGGTAGAACTGATAGAAAGAAAATATATAAAAGTATTCATCTTAATTAATTTTTCAAGCATCCTACAGGAATAACATAAACATCATCATCACGTTTATAAGCATAATTACCAGTTGCAGTTAATACCATCATGAATGATGGTTTTTTCAATGTTTTTTCGGTAATTTGTAGTTTTTAAGGTTACTATTTAATTATCTAAAAACTTAAGTGCTAACTCTTTAATCTTCCTAAATCTATGATTAAGTCCTGACTTAGTAATTTTCTTACCTGTTTCTAAACTAATAATCTCACTAAGTTCTTTTAATGAAGCTTCCTGATATTTTTTACGATATTCTAAAGCTTCTTTAGTTTTATCATCAAGCAATTCTACTGCAAAATTTTCTTCAAGAATTTTTATATAATTTAACTGATCCATCGCTGTCTGTAAAACTCTATCCCTATTAGCTTGTTCACAGTTATTAAGTCGATTAGTTTTATTTTTGGCATCCCGATATACTCTTATCTCTTCATAATACAAAACCGCTTTAATGGCACCAATTATTCTTAAAAAATCACTTTTCTTATCAGCTTCTTTAATATATATCATAAATCCTTTATCACGACTAAGTAACTTAGCATTAAGTGAATAAGAATTAAGTAATTTTTGAATAAATACTACTTCTTCTGAATTATCAATTAAAAATTCCAAATGATATCTACTAGTCTTAGGATCATTAATACTACCACTGCTAAGAAAAACACCTCTTAAATAACCACTTATATTATCATCTAATTCGACTAAATAACTAGGAACAATCTCTTCTTCAATACAAAAAGTATCATTAATAAAAGTATCACCATTAGTAATAACTAAAGCTTTAAGTTTATTTTTACTAAAGTTATTATTATCTAAAAGTTCTTCTCTATAAGATATATCTTCATAACTATCAAGTAGCTATTTTAAATAAATAACACAAATATATAGATAAAACTTTAATTAATGAATAAACTACATATAAAAAACATAAAACATTAATTTTTATAACAAATAATATCGCCAACAGAGATTTGTTCTTTACTTATTCCTCTTAAACCAACTGAAATATAATTACCTTTATAAGCTACATCAATGGCCCTATTTACACCATCTATTTTTTCACGAAAATTCATAATTTGTGTCTCTAAAACACCATTATTTTTAGTTTTAACAATAGCATAAGTATAAGGCTCAATATGTTCTTTTAATATCTCACCACATACAACAGTACCTTCACCAACGATAGTATATATTTCATTTATCACCATAATTGTACTATCATCAACCATAACACTAGAAGTTACAATGCTATTCATATTATTTGAAACAACAACTTGCTTTTTATCTTTAAATAAATTTGAAATAATGAAAAATGCTATACAAAGAATTAAAGCTTGAAAAGGTGAATCTCCTCCAATCATAATGACTATTCCACTTAATCCCATAATTACCGCTAAAATTATAAATAAAATTCTCAATACTTTTCTCATAAAATTTTCCTCCTATTGTTTATTTCTCATCATATTAAATTCATTTACTAAACTTGTAAAATCATCATACCTATTTTTAAGGGTAAAAGTAATTTTTTTAGTTTTTTCTTTTTTTAAATCAATATATTCAGCTACAATTCTATAATTATCACCATTCAATTTAGTCACACTATCTATAGTCTTAAATTTCCAAATTACTGGTTTTAAAGAAAGTTTAGTAATATCTTTAATTTCTTTTACATAATTTAAATAGCTTTCGTTATCTTTTAACCCTTTAATAGCATAAGTAGCACCTAAACCGCCAAAATCAATCATTGACAATATATTAGCTCCAACCATCCTATTATTATTAAACATAACAAGATATAATCCATCATCATAAACAAAGCTACCAAAATTTATAATCTGCTTTCTTTGACTAAATATTAATATTAGCGGTGAACCAATTATAACGAGTAGAGCCAAAACTAAAAGCATAATCTCACCGAAAATAACAAAAAATATTAACCAAACTATAATACTTAAGATTATATATAATAAAATCTTCAAATAATTGCCTTTGTTTTTAGCTACCCATACCTTCTTAGTTTTAGAATCAAAACCATACTTTTCTTTAATATATATTTCATCAACAATTTTCTTCGCTATATTAAAAGCCTCATCATAATCTCTACATCTAACATCACTTCTAGATACCACATTATTACTTTTATCCAAAACAATAGCATAATATTCCTCTGTTTGATAATCTTTATTATAAATACTTTCTACTTTCAATATATAATCTCTATACATATCACTCATAATCAAATTACCTTTCTATCTATATCAACTATAACATCCTTTTTGTGATTTATCAACCTATTTCAACTTTTCACAGCAAAAAAGAGTAAATTTCTTCGCAAAGAATAATCTGATATAATTATTACTACAGAATAAGAAAGGATCGTAGTAATGAAAAAAAGAAGTAAAAAGGAAGAAAAAGAATTACAAGAAGAAATACAAAAATATGAAAATGAAGCAAGAAGTGTAAGAAGAAAAAAAGAAAGACAATTAAAGAGAAAGTACAATGATAAATCTATTAGAATTAAATCAGGTAAACAATTTAAGAAGACTAAAGAACCGCTTACCAAAAAACAAAGAAGAGATCTTTTAAAAGACAAAAATCTTTTAAAAGAAATACTTAAAATAATTAGAAAGTATTTTCCGCAATTAGAAAGTTCGATTAGTAAATTAACTGATAAAAGACATAAAAGTTATATCACTTATAACATGAAATCTATTATAATGACTAGATTATTATCTTTAATATGTGGTATTACTACTATGAAAGGTATTAATCAAAAGTTTAATACTGAAGATACTATTAAAAACTTATCTTCTATTTGTGAGCAAGAACTTAAAGAGGTTCCTGATTGGCAAACTATTCAAGATGTTATTGAAACTCTTTCTATAGAAGAAATAGAAGATATTAGGAAATATATGGTAAAGGCTTTAATTAGAAGTAAAATGTTTGATAGATTTAGATATAAAGGTGCTATTCAAGTATTAGTAGATGCTACTGGTCTATCTAGCCATGATTATAACTTAAATAGTAATTGTATTTCTAAGACTAAAAATGGTGTTACTAAATATTATAAATATGTTTTAGAAGCTAAACTCGTGTTTGGTAATATCGTTATTAGTATTGATTCTGAATGGATTGAAAACAAGAAATTGAATAATGAAAACGAGAAACAAGACTGTGAAGTTAATGCTTTTAAAAGAATGGCTCCAAGGCTTAAGAAAAATTATCCTAAAATGAAATTTATTATTACAGGGGATGCTTTATATGCTACTACTCCTATGATTGATATTTGTAAAGATAATAAGTGGTATTATATCTTTAATCTTAAGAAAGATAGACTTAAAAGAGTTTATGAAAGATTTACTGATGATGTTAATTTTGAAAATAAAACTACTAAAAAAAATTATTACCTATCTAAAAATATAGAGTTTAATGGTAATATTTTTGATGTGTTTAAATATGTAGAAGTTATTGATGATGAGACTACTACTTTTCACTATGTTAGTAATCTTAATGTTAAAGATAGTAATATAGAAGAAATTGTTAATATGGGCAGACGTAGATGGAAGATAGAAAATGAAGGCTTTAACCAACAAAAAAATGGGACTTTCTGTATTTCCCATATGAGTAGTAGGCATATTATCGGAATAAAAATTCAATACTACTTAATTCAAATTGCCCATATTATAAGACAGCTATTAGAATATGGTTCTATTAGACTTCTTGCGAAACTAAGTATCTAAGCAAAGATTATAAAAACTGCATAT
>CAMMQC010000022.1 GCA_946498975.1 uncultured Mycoplasmatota bacterium | reverse complement strand
ATGAAAAAAGTAAGTAATCCTTACTTATTTTCTAGTTCCTTGACTGAACTGTAACGACATACATTTTATTAATTTTTATTGAGCATATGGAGAAATAATATTCATATCTAATTTTCCAGTTGTTTCTATGTTGAATGTTGAATCTCCCTCATATTCAACTGAACTAATAATAGGTGCAACTTTTTCTAATATTGAATAATCAAAATCATTATTTAAACTTATACAAGTTATACCTACGAAATACATGGAATTAGCTCTAGCCATAGCAAGAAGCATATTAGCTCCACTATAACTAGCTTCTAGTGTAATAAGGTCTACACCACCTATTGTTTTTTTGCTAGCTGCTGATACCGTATAGCCTCCTTGTTGAAGTGCTGGTTGAAGTTGTCCCATATTAGCTTCTAATTGAGAAAAACTTCCTTGTGCTATTTCAAATGCAGCCATCCAAATTCCTTCCTCATCTCCAACCATTAAGGAATTGCCTTCTGTTTGATATATATAATTATCTGGAACACTAAATGTAAAACCAGCTATAGAAACTTTATATGATGAAGAGTCTGATACTGGAGTTGCTTGTGATGGTGTATCTTCGTTATTTGTATTATTCGAAGAATTATCATTATTCATAAAATAAGTAACAGCAAATATTGCTCCAACAATTGTAGCTACTATTACTATACCAATTATTATATATTTAGTAATACTATTTTTGTTATTAGTTGGTTGTATTTGATTATAACTACTGTTTTGGTTATTTTGGTTATAATTACTATTATAATTTGAATTAAATTGGTTATTTACCATATTATTAGAAACTTGTTGTCCTGTTTCTTGGGGTTGTTGATTATTATTTTGAATATCTCCTACTGCTTGTTGATTACTTTGACCATTTTGTTCAATACTATTTACCGCTGCACCACAGTTTTTACAAAATTGGTCATTTTCAGTTATTGGTGATCCACATACTTTACAATTCATATAATTACCTCTTTCCTTTTAATATTTTTCTACTTTGTATTCAAAATTAGTAACTTCATTCAAAATTTCGTCACTAATTTCTTTTCCATTACCATTCACTTCTATAATTAAATACCCTTCATTAGATAATTCATAAAATAAAACTTTTTTATTTATATAATATCTAATCCTATTAGTATTCGTAAATAGTATACCACCAAGATTAGTATATCCACCACTATAAACTTTAAATTTTTTCCCATTTAACGTCAAATCAGAAGAATAAGTTAAATAGTTATAATCACCATAAGTTGTTGAAAATGTATTGTTAATATTTTTTACTTGCTGTTCTACATTTGAATTTGTTAATGTATAATTAATTTCATAATCATACATTTCCATATCATAATCATAATTAAGTCCATAATGCCTATATTCATATATGTTATTTCCTTTATCAAGCTCAGTATATTTATCAGGTATTTTAATATTGATAGTTTCTACATTTTCCTTTTTATAATCTTCAAATCGTTTTAAACTACTTAATATATAACCTTCTTCTTTATCACTAGATATATAACTTACATAATTTTTTGAAGACTCTATATCAATCATATTAATTAGTTTTTCAGTAATACCAATACCTTTTGCAGATATTTCTATTGTTAATATATGATTTTTATTTAAAGCATATATTAACATAATATTTTCGTCTTTACGATTATACTCTTCCATTTCATAATTATCATTATATTTAATAGCTTTAGTATATTCATAACTATTTTTATATATATAACTATCATAATTACTTTCTAAAACAGAAAGTGATTCATTAAAGTTTTTATAATCTTCATTTGTTTTATATGATTTATAATCATCGTATACGTTTAAGGAATTATCTTTATTTAGATATTCATATATATTGACACTCATAATACTTACATTCATAGTTATGTCTTTATTTTCTAGATTTTCAAATGTAAAATTACTGTAATTCGAAGTTAATGAATTAAGCTTAAAGTTTGAAGGAATTGTATATTTTACATAATAATTGTTACTAGCAATTTCATATGTTTCTTTATCTTTTAGAACTTTATTTAAGCTATCTTCTTTAGAATAATTTATTTCTGTTGTATTTAATTTTAAATTATTTTTTAAACTAAAGGTATCTTCTTTCAAATTAAAATTATAAATAATATTATGAACACTATCTAATAAGATATCAAAATATTCTATTTTAGCTTTATAATTTATAATTACAAGCTTATCACTTTTTTTGAATGTTGTTACCATAACTTGATTATCTTTGTTCTCATATAACATTTTGTAACCTTTAAATTGATATTTTGTTATAGTATCAGTTTTTTTAGATAAAAGTTTATATTCAGCATTTTCATTTCCTATATTGTATAATATTTCGTCTATTAGTTCATCTATTGAAAAATATTCATATTCAGAATTAAGATTTATTATTTGTATTTCGATTTCACTATTACTATTATGTTTTAAAGTTATTGTATCTTCTTCTGCCTCTTTTATTTTCCAACTTTTATCATACTTAAAGCTATAGCTTTTTTTATCTACTGTTTTTAGACTAGAATTATTTATAGAATTTAAAATTATAAATAAGACTATTATACCTATTAATATTATTATTAACGCTGGTATTAATATACTTTTATATTTCTTTAATATATTAAATATTTTTTTTATCATAACTTCACCATCACTATAATTAAATAATCAAATTCATCCATAATAATTATTTTATATTCTTCATTTTCGTATATACATTTTGTACTGCTATTTAATACTTCTTTATATCCGTCTTCAAGTAATTGTTTTTTAAAGGTAATTGCTAATTGCATATTTGAAATATAATTAGATATTTCATTTTTATATCTTAAGCTTACTACGTTATCTTTATAATTAGCTTTAATTAATTCTAGTTTTATATTTTGTTCTATATTTCCTATTTTAGAGTATTTTTTCCATTTGTTTTTAGGAATATTATTTTTAATAGTTTCATCGTTATAATTAATATAATAATATTTTTCTTTTAATTCGTTAAAAGATATAGCATATATTTCATTAAATTCTATATTGTTAAACTTATCTTGAATTTCTTTAAGTATTTCTGTGTTAGTTGCTAATGATAAGCTAGAATTAGTTGATTGTGCTGTATTTATTCCAATTACATTTCCACCCTTATCAAATAAAGGACTACCTTCATCACTTTCTACTAAAGGAATTGATGTTTGAATATAATTATCGAGTGATGTTATAATTCCTTTTTGAACAGTTAATCCTGATCCCAGTTTGCTACTTATAATTATTGCTGGATCTTCAACTTGTAATTCTTTGAAATTTCCTAAATTAACATGGTTTTCACTTGGATTTTCTATTTTTATAACAGCTACATCAGTCTCAGGATTAGCAGTTACAATCCCCTCTATTATATAATTGTTGCCATTATTAGCACTTGCTGTTATATATTGAGCCTCAATTAATGCCTTTTCTAAAAAGTGCCATGTTGTTACTATTAGACCATCATTTATAAAAAAACCATTAGCAGATGATGTTATAGAATTGTTATAATAAGCATTTAAATACACTATTTTATTTTCATTTAAGTTATAAATATTATTAATTTCTTCATCAGTCAAATTGTTTAGTTTATCATAATTATAAATAGTAGATAAGTTGGAATCATAAGTAGGAGCGATAGCCATCATACTTTTAGTTTCATTGTTTTCTAATACTTCAATGTAGTCATTTAAATCTTCAGTAGTTTCTCCAAATAGATAATATAATTTATACTCGCCATTTAATTCCTTAAAATAATAATATAGAATTAGATTTGTTTCTATCATTTCATATTCCATAGGATTATCATTACTTTGACTTTTCATTTTTACATTAGGTAGTGTTATAGAACTAATTATTATTTCATTATTTTGGGTAATTCTGATATCACCATATGAATTATAAATTATATCCAATTCATTTAATTGTAAGAATATACTAGGTACAGTAAAACCTGAAACTATGTCATCTTTATACTCTTGGCTATCCTCATCAAAACCACTGAAAGTATTTTCATCTTTAGGAATATCTGGTTTATATCTTAAATCTAAATATTCTTGATGTCTTTTATAATAATTTTCACTCGTTTCATTTTTGTTGTTAAAATCACCCAATAATAAATATGTTGTTTTTTTAGTTAATTGTTTGATATTTTTTTCTAAATCTGTTTCTTCACTTTTTATAGAAGCTGAAAGGTCATACGCATCATTAAAACTACTTGTAACTGTATTTTTCTTACTGTCTTCTCCAAAGGTAACATTTGATATTTTGAAAGAAAACTCATTATTTGCATTATATGCATATATAATACAAATAAATATAATTAAAAATAATGCTGATATTGAAATTAAAATATACTTTTTCATTTTTCACCTAACCTTCTAGTTTTTGCTTTAAAACATTAACTATATATTTACTAGCATCCTTAGCATTGTTTTCGTTTAAATAAACATCATGAAAGGCTTCTGCGATAGTTTCATCATAGATATAATTACCACTATTATCTTTGGCAAGGGCATAATCTGAAATAGTTCCTCTCCATTCATCTAGACTTAAAGTAGTATTTGTATCATTTTTATATTGGTTATAAGCTTCTTCTATCATTTTATAAGAATAATTACCTTTACCAAAGTCATCATATAGCTTATAAAATGTATTTATATTATTATTATCCACTAATAATATTGAGTTTATATCATAGTTATTCATCATAGCTAAGAAAGATAGATAATGTCCTAATTCATGCACTATAGGAGAATATATAGTAGCATTAAGTGGAAAATGACCTGTAGATGATCCACTAGTAACAGAAGCTTCTAGTCTTTCTTGATTTAAAAAATATGAAGTGTTTAATAAAATTTGAGTCTTTATTACCCATGGATAGGTAGAAGAGGTATCGGCAGTTGCAAAATTAAATACCGGCATAAATGCTGCTATATAGTCGTTTGAAAGAGAGGCATTGACTAAAGTTAGGTTTGTTATATAGCCTCTTATACTAGGATATTCATTATATATTTTAGCAAGAGCATTCTCTAATTCTTTAGCAAAGGCAACATCCATTTCACATAAATTAACTGCTGTAATATTATATTTATTAATTATATCATCTTCTATAGCTCTTATTTCTTTAGGACAATTATTTTTTTGAGAAACAGAATCTTTAACGATTAAATCATAAGCATCTTTATTATTGTCTATTTCAACTTCAGTGTATGTATTATCATAAATAATTGCTGTACTATATTTTCCTTTTTTTGTTATTGAGTCTTTATTCGATGTATTTATTGTTTCATTAGAATCATCATATGATTTGTCATTAAAGTAATATTTATTATTTAAAGTTGTTATGGTTATAACACAAATGAAGATTAAAGCTGTAATACCTAAACCTATACCCATTCCTAAAAATATTAATTTTTTATTATTTAACTTTTTTATATTTGAAGTATTTAAATTATTGTTAGATAAAGTTTTTTCTTGAAGATCATTTTTTGGAAGACTTATATTAGTATTTTGTAAGTTGTTTCCTACGTAGTTACCACACCTACTACAATATTTTTCGTCTGGTTCTATAGCTTTTCCACACTTATTGCAAAACATATTAAAACACTCCTCTACTATTAGTTTTATTATAGCATGTGGTAACTATCCCTGCAATGAGATAAATGCAAAAAGAATAAGGATTCATTATTCTTATTTTTTTTAATTAATCTTCAACTATAGAACCATAAACTTTCATTTTACTATTATGTTGATTTTCTTTAATACATGTTTTTATTAGAGAATAACCTAGCCTTAATTTATAACAAGTATCAGGTCCACTATATCTATCTGTAGTATCATAAACCATATTTTCATCAATATCTCGATAAGCTGTATATTTCTTTATAATATCTATGCTAGTTAAGCCTAAGCTTTCAAAGTCATATTCGACTAGTTTATTAATATATAAAGAAAGTAAATATAGCCTTTCATTTTTTGTAAAATTGGACTTGGCTATTGCTAGAACTTCTACATTAAAATTACCTATATCATTTTTTTCTTCTTGTTTTAGTAACTTTGCTTGATATTTACATAGAGATGTTTTTAAAACTTCTTCACTAGTTCTATTAAAGAAAGTTGTTAATCTTTCTTTTGTATACTCATCTAAATCGAAATTGTCATTAAGGCTTGCTTGATAAGTTGGTTTAACCTCTTCAAACATATCTTTAGCATTCATTTTAGTTTGTTGTATTTTATCCATATTTGTCATCCTTTCTAATTTATCTACATATCTATTGATAAAGTGATTATGGTTTTAGTTTCCCACTGTTTCTGTTGATATAATTTATAGGAGATTATTTCTTAAATCTATTTTTATAATAACAACTTTGACACAGTTTTTCAACACATTTATTATCTCTAAAACCTTCTATAATTTTTTTAGTTTTTTCTTTTTCTAATATATCTTTTAAATCCTCTTCATGGATATTTCCTAAATTAATAAGGCCATCATCATCTAAACAGCAAGGGGTAACTATACCATTTGATAGTATTGCTAGTTGACTTTTTAATCCTTCACAAAAACCATTAGATTTATTACTTGTTACAGTAGGCCACTTGAAAAGATTATCTTTATCCACATATTTGTTAATATCTATTTTAGTGTTTTTTTCTTTTTTTATTTTTTCAACAACATCTGTGGATAAACAATAATGTTCTTTTAACTTTTCCACTATTTCTGTGAATTTTAATTATTCACTCTTCATTTCAAACAAAGCATTTCTTAACTCCATCGCTCTTTCAAAGTCAAGATTCTTAGCTGCTTCTTTCATTTCTTGTTCAATTCTCTCTAGTTCTAACATCTTTTCTTTCTTAGTTAATTTCTTCTTAGGTTTAGTAGAGTCTTTTGTATCGATGTTACTAATAACTTCTCTTATTTCTTTTTCTATTGTTTTAGGAACTATGCCATGTTCTTTATTATAGGCTTCTTGGATTTCACGACGACGTTTTGTCTCTTTAATCGCTTTATCCATAGAGTCTGTAATATTATCTCCATACATAATAACATGTCCATTAGCATTTCTTGCACAACGTCCAATTGTTTGGATAAGACTTCGCTCACTTCTTAAGAATCCTTCTTTATCGGCATCTAATATTGCGATTAGAGATACTTCTGGAATATCTATACCTTCACGTAAAAGGTTTATTCCAACAACAACATCATAGATTCCACATCTTAAATCGTGAATGATTTGTAGACGTTCTAGAGTTTTTATTTCAGTATGAAGATATGCTACTTTGATATCTAAGTCTTTTAAGTAGTTAGTTAACTCTTCACTCATTCTAATAGTTAAGGTTGTAATTAAGACTCTTTCATTTTTCTTAATACGTTCATTTATCTCTCCAACTAAATCATCTATTTGTCCTTCTGTCTTTCTAACTTCAATAGTTGGGTCAAGTAATCCTGTTGGTCTAATGATTTGTTCTACAAACTTACCTTGTGTTTTTTCAAGTTCATAATCACCTGGTGTTGCAGATACATATATTGCTTGTTTTATTTTCTTTTCAAATTCATCAAACTTTAAAGGACGGTTATCAAGAGCACTAGGTAGACGAAATCCATAATCAACTAGGTTTTGTTTTCTTGCTCTATCTCCATTATACATTCCTCTTACTTGAGGTAGAGTTACGTGGGATTCATCAACTATTAAAAGATAATCATCACCAAAGAAGTCCATTAGAGTTGTAGGAGTTTCACCAGGACTACGTCCTGCCATAGGTGCTGAGTAGTTTTCAATACCGTGACAGAAACCTGTTTCTTCTAGCATTTCTAAATCATAGTTAGTTCTTTGTTCAAGACGTTCTGCTGCTAGTAACTTATTTTGGCTTTTAAGTTCTTCTAATCGTTCTCCTAACTCTTTTTTTATTCTTTTAATCGCTTCTTTTAATTTATCATCACTAATTACAAAGTGACTGGCTGGGAAGATACTAACGTTTTTCTTATTAGAAATTACTGTTCCTGTTAAAACATCTATTTCACTAATTCTATCTATTTCACTACCAAAGAATTCTATTCTATAACCGGTTTGATTTTGATTAGTAGGAATTATTTCTAAGACATCTCCTCTTACTCTAAAAGTACCACGATGGAAGTCTAAATCATTTCTTGCATATTGCATTTCCACAAGCTTTACTAAAACTTCGTTTCTCTCTATTTCTTCTCCTACTCTTAGGGTTAACATTTTATTTTTATATTCTTCTACTTCTCCAATACCATAGATACAAGAAACACTAGCGACAACGATTGTATCTTTTGATGAGAGTAATGCAGATGTTGCAGCATGACGAAGTTCATCTATTTCATCGTTTATAGATGAATCTTTTTCAATATAAGTATCAGTGCTTGGAACATATGCTTCCGGCTGGTAATAGTCGTAGTAAGAGACAAAGTACTCAACATTATTTTCTGGGAATAATTCTTTCATTTCACTATATAGTTGTCCTGCTAGAGTCTTGTTATGGGCTAGTATTAAGGTTGGTTTATTAACTTTTGCAATTACATTTGCCATAGTAAAGGTCTTACCAGTTCCCGTTGCCCCTAGTAAAACCTGGGTTTTCTTGCCTTCTTTGACTCCTTCAACTAACTCTTTTATTGCTTCTGGTTGGTCGCCACTTGGCTTAAATTTTGATACTAATTTGAACATTATTATCACTTCCTCTACATATTTATTATATCAATTTTTGATGACTTGAGATGACTTTATTTTGGCTAAAAAACATCAAAAAATGCCATTACACGAATAAAAGTTACAAAAAGTCACAAATTTACTAGTTAGTACTAGATAATATTAATCATGTAAATACAGTAACATATTCTATCATCTTAATCATAAGAAAACAAGAATATTAGCATTCTTGTTATTTCATTAATTCATCATAGTATGAGTCTAAATCTACATCTATATTAGTATAATCATATACTATATGGTCTTGTTGTGGTGGTATAACACTCTCAATATATGGCTCTAATATTTCTAAACAGTCATATATTACTGTTTGAGTATCAATATAAACATCAGCTGTTACTATCTCTGTTGAATGTCCTAATAAAGTACTAATATCCTTAACACTAAAACCTGCTTTAGATAATAAAGTAGCATAAGTATGCCTTAAATCATGAAACTTAATATTTGGTAAATTTAAATCTTGTTTTAGTTTATTAAAATATTTAGTATGAAATCCACGACTACGACTATGCCCATAAGTAGAACAACAAATATAATTTTCATCAATAAAAGGATAGTTTTTGTCATTAATTCTACGACGTTTATTTTTTTCATATATTTTTCTTTGCTCTAAAATAGCTTCAAACAATAAGTCTGGAATTTCATTTTGTCTCATGCTTGATTTAGTTTTTAATTTTATTCTTTGCTTTGTAACAGTCTTTTTCTTATATTTATCACTCGATTCTTTTGTTCGGCCTAATTGTTCTTTTAAATCTAACTTGCGATTAATTTTAAATATCATCAAACAGTTCACTTATAACGTTTTTAAGACTATCGTGAATAACTAATGTAGCTAAATTATCATATTGTGTTGAGTCTTTATTAATAATAACCATATTCTTACCATTAAATAATTTTACTAAACTACAAGTTGGTTCTACAGTGAGTGATGTTCCTGCTACGATTAATGTTTCTGCTTTAAAAATATATGAAGATGCTAAAGAGTATTCTTCTGAAAGCATTTCACCATATAGAACTACATTAGGCTTAATAATTCCACCACACTTACATAGAGGAATACCCTTAGTGTTAAATACAAAGTCTGCACTATATTCTTTACCACATTTAACACAATGATTTTTATAAATAGTACCATGTACTTCTAATACATTTTTACTACCAGCTTTTTGATGTAATCCATCTATATTTTGGGTTACTATTGCTTTTAACTTTCCTTTTTGTTCTAATTTAGTTAAATAATAATGAGTTATATTAGGCTCAATATTTAATGAGTTCATATTAGTTTTATAAAAATTATAAAAATCTTGTGGGTTTTCATAGAAACATTTTACACTTAAGTAATATTCTGCTTGTTTATCATATTTTTGTTTATATAGTCCGTTTTCTCCTTTAAAATCTTTTAATCCACTTTCAGTTGATACACCAGCTCCACCTAAAAATACTATATTATTTGAATTTTTTATTATTTCTTTTAATTTAATGATATCGTTATTCATATATTTATCATCTCTTTTCTTTATATAGTATTAATGAAGTAGTGGCTTTTCCATAGTTATAATTAAGTCTGCATATTCTTTAAATATATCATTACTATTAATAGAGTGTGAACTTTCACAAGAGCTTATTATAATAGTCTTATTTAGATTAACAGCTAACTCTTTTAATCGACTGAGTAAGGTAGTGGATTCTTTATTTAATGAACGTGATAGTAATTGAAGATAATCTATGATAATAATATCATAATCATTAACTAGTTTATCTATTATTGAGAAGTCATTTATAGGTTTGGTATATACATCTACATTATTATTTAATTTTAATCTACTAATAGTAGCACCCTCTAAATCTACAAAACATACTTTATTATCTTTTATAGAATTAGATATATCTACTAAAAAAGCAGATTTACCACTTCCAGCTTTTCCATTTACTATAATTAAATTCTTGTTTTTTAATGTCTCCATATATTTTATCATCTCTCTTTCTTTGAAATATAATATCATTTTTTTATCTTAAAGTATATATAATAAAAGATGAATTAATCTTTTATTATTAAATCATCTTTATATTTAAAATATGTACATCATGTCCTGAATACTTTGTTAGTATTAACTGTTTTGCATTATATTCACTGGAAGCTGTTACTGTTTCTTCTGTTGTATTTGCTGAATTATCTACATAATATTTTATTAAGTAAGTATGCATTTTTTAAAACCACCACCTTTCATAAATTTATTTAATAATTAATTTTCGTCATCATCTGCAATTATTTTAGTTATATATCCTATTTTATGGAGTTCGTTAATCTTGTTAATTATTAATTTAAATCTTCTAATGTTATCATATTTCTCCTTTATATTAAAAGCATAGGACTTGCCTATGCCATAATTATCTTCCATTCCACCAAACTCTTAGTCCTGATGGAAATCCTATATATTGTCTTGGATTAATTGTACTTTTCTGGTATGTTGCCCAAGTACAACCACCACCTGCATGCCAATCACAAGTTGTTAGTTCTAGATGAAGATGTGCTCCAAAAGAGTATCCAGTATTACCCATTCTACCAATTACAGTATCTGGTGTTACTACATCTCCTACATTTACATACCATGCTGACAAATGTGCATATGTTGAGTAAATATATCTACCATTAACATTATGTCTTATTTTTAAAACTAAAGCTCCATATGTGTCATAGTATTTTGCAAAGACTACTCCACTTGCTACTGGATATATTTCTATTGTTTTATTTGTATTTGATAAATCAATTCCTAAGTGTCCCGCATTCATCCAATTTTGTGTAACATAGCCACTAACCATTGGACGATAGAATCCTGATGCTGATGGAACAGAATTGCCATTTACTCTCATTTCACAAGAAGTAATGTCTTCGTTTTCCCCACATCCAAGTTTTTTATAATAAGCTAGTTGTTTTTCTGCTTCTTCTTTTTGTTTTTCAACACTTGGCATTGCATCTTTAATAGCAGCAGTTTCGGCATTAATCTTAGACTGTTCTGCTTCTAGTTCATCTGTTAATTTTTCCAACTCACTATTTTTAGTCGCAAGTTCTTCTTTTCTTTTATTATTATCTTCAATTAGTTTTGTAAGATCATCCATAACTTGTTCATTATATTCTGTTAATTGCTCAACTATAGCCATACGATAAACCATATCAGTAACATCTGTCGCTCCAAAAATATACTCTACATAAGCATTTTCTCCTTCACTAACTTGAAGATATTGAAATAGAGATTTACTTTGTTCACTTTTTTCAGCGATTTCGTTGTTTGACTCTTCTATTTCTTGCTCTAAAACCTCTGTTTCACTTTTTATTGAGCTAATTTGATTTTCATAATCTGCCATTTTCTTTTTAATTTCTGCTACTTCAGCATCATTAGCAGCGATTTGATTATTCTTACTTTCAAGGTCTGCAGTAAACTTATTTACTTCTTCTTCTAGTTGTTTCAAAGTTTTAGCATTTGTATTAACTGGTATTATAAATACTGCTAATAAAATTAATAATATAATAGAACTTATCTTTTTCATCGAAACACCTCCATTTATTCTCTTTTATCTTATACTTTTAAATATTTTCTAACAGCAGAAGCTGAACCTATCATACCTACAATTATACCTATTACTAAGACTATTCCTGATACCATATAGATAAATGGCTCTGGTTCAATTAAAGTAATCATTCTACTATATAAATAACCATCAAAGTGATTGTATAGAGCGATATAGCCGAAGCATACTATCAATATTGGAATAATTGAACCTAATAGTCCTAAGACCATACCTTCTATGATAAATGGTGTTTTAATTGTAAAGTTAGATGCTCCTACTAGTCTCATTATAGATATTTCTCTTTTTCTTGAAAAAATTGTTAGTTTAATTGTATTGATAATTAAGAATACTGTTACTAGTATTAAAGCTATTACCATTCCATATGAGACATTTTGTGCTGCTTCAAATGCTTCTATTAAGTTATCTACCATACCTTCACCATATTTAACAGAACTTACTTTATCAATCTTCTCTATATTTTTTGCTGTGTTTGATATTCTTTCAACTACTTTTACTTTTACTTGAAAAGTATCTTTTAGTGGATTATCTTCATCATCCCAAGTACTCATTACTTCATTGAAAACTTCATTTTCTTGGCTCATTTCTTCTTTTACTGAAGCTTTACTTTGATAAGTCAAAGACTCAACATTACTCATAGATTCTAATTTATCTCTTATCTCTTCTACTTCTTCTTCAGTTGTATCAGTATCTAGAAAAACAACTATAGTTAAATCTTTTTCCATTTCTTTAGTAAAGTTTTGAACATTGAAAGTAACTATTATTGAAACTGCAACTATAATTAAGGTAATTGTTATACACGAAATAGAAGCTAGGGAAAGACTGAAGTTTCTAAAAACACTTTTGAAAGCATCTCTTATACTTCTTCTTAGCATTCTGAAAAATTTCATTCTTCATAGCCTCCTTTCTCAAGATGTTTAATAAGTCTACCATCCTTTAGGAGTACAACTTCTTTTTGCATTTTATTAACTATTTCTTTGTCATGAGTTGCCATAATGATGGTTGTACCACATGTTTTATTGATTTCCTCTAGAACTTTGACTATTTCCATACTACGGTCTGGGTCAAGGTTTCCTGTTGGTTCATCACAAAGTAATATTCTTGGTTCATTAACAATCGCTCTTGCAATGGCAACACGTTGTTGTTCTCCTCCTGATAATTGGTCTGGGTAGTTATGTATCTTAGCTTTTAGTCCTACTAGTTCTAAGGCTTTTAAAACTTTTCTTCTTGTTTCCTGCTTAGTAGCACCTATCGCTTCCATGGTAAAGGCAACATTTTCATAGACTGTTAGTTTAGGTAGTAGACGATAGTCCTGGAATACTATACCTAGTTTTCTTCTTAGTTTATAAACTTTGTTGTTTCTAAGTTTCGCAACATTAATACCTCCAACTATAATCTCACCACTAGTTGGTTTTTCTTCACGGTATAACATTTTGATAAAAGTACTTTTACCTGATCCTGAACCACCTATTACAAAGACAAAAGAACCTTTCTTTATATTAAGGCTTAAGTCATAGATAGCAGTTACACCATTTTTATATTGTTTATTTACATTTTTAACTCTAATTAAATCCATTAACATCATCCTATTCATAGAACAGTATAACATATTTCGACAATATATGTATATAGTAAATTATTGGTATTTTGACAAATTTGAGTCAAAAAAAAGAGGATTTATTTTCCTCCACCTACTTCATAAGCATCTGTTACGACAAAGAAGGCTTTTGGATCTATTTCTTTGATACCTTCTTTTAATTTAAAATAATCTCGTGTTGGTACAACTGCTAGCAATACTCTTCTTTTCTTTTGCAAGAAGCCACCTTTAACATCAAATATTGTAACTGTATGATGTAATTTATTTATTAGATATTCTTTTACTTGTTCTTCCTTACTTGTTGTTATGTAGAAAGCTTTATTTTTAGATATTCCTAATATTACTTTATCTATTACAACACCGCTGATATATATAATTATAAAAGCATATAACATCATATTAAAGCCAAAGTAGACACCGCCGATTAAGACAACGATAAAGTTAATTACCATGGTTGTTTTAGCAAGAGATATATGAAAATATTTATAGACTATTTGGCTAATTATATTTAGTCCACCATTACTAAAGCCTACTTTATACATGAGACCATTGGTTATTCCTAGTAGTATTCCTATTAAGATACTCATTAAGATTAAGTCAGATGTATCTATTACAATATATCTTGCTAAGGGTTCTGTTAGAGATACAAATAAAGGATAAACTAGGGTTGCAACTAGAGAACCTGCTGTTTGGTCTAGACCTAAAAATAAATAGCTTAGTCCTAATAAAATAAGTGAACCTACTAAAATAACTAATGAGGGAGATATATCAAAGATGTGATTTAATATTATGGCAACTCCATTCATTCCTCCTGTTACTAAGTCTGTTGGATATAGTAAAAGATTAAATACTAATGATGAGATAAAAAGACTAAATATTAAAACTCCATATCTATACCATAGTTTAGTCTTATCAATTTTTACCACTACTAAGCACCACCTTTTACTTCATAGGAATCCATGGCAACAAAGAAAGCATTTTTATCTATGTTATGGATTCCTTCTTTTAATTTATAGTATTCTCTTGTTGGAACAACACTCATAAGAACGGTTTGATTTTCACTGTTATAACCACCTTTAGCATTAAACTCTGTAACACCATGTTTTAATTCATTTATAACAAAGTCTTTAACTTTTTTTTCTTTACTAGTAATAATATAAAAAGCTTTAGAATCAGATATTCCTAAGACTACTTTATCTGTTAGGGTAGAGATTAGATAAAGTATAATTAATGAATACATTAAGTGATTAAAACCAAAGACAAAGGCTCCTATTACAATGATAGTTCCATCAGTAAAGAACATACTGTTACCAAGACTAATTTTAAATATTTTAGATACTATCATATTTAGTATATCTGTTCCGCCTGTAGAATAACCTGCTCTAAATATAAGACCTGCTCCTAGACCTTGTAATACTCCATCAAAGACAGCGATTAGTATCATTTCACTTTCTTTAAAACTTATATAAGTAGATAAATGTTCTGTTAGACTTACAAATATTGGAAAAAGAATAGAACCAAGTATTGTCGCTTTAGTTTTTTCTTTTCCTAAGACTAGGAATGATAATATGATTAGGAAAACGTTAGCGACAGAGATAATGGTTGAAGGATTAAGACCAAAGAAGTGTTTTAATATTAAAGAAAAACCACTTACTCCTCCTGCTACTAAGTTATTAGGTGACATGAAAAGATTAAAGGCTAGTGCAACTAGAAAGCAGCCTATAATAAATTCTATTAATTCTTTAATTCTAATCTTTTGCTTTATCGCTTTCTTCATTTAGTCCTCCTTTTAGACTACTTTCAATAAAACTATCTATCTCTCCATCTAATACTCCTTTAGTATTACTAGTTTCATAATTAGTTCTATGATCTTTAACTAGAGAATATGGGTGTAAAATATAACTTCTTATTTGACTACCAAAATCTATATTAGATTGAATACCTTTTTCTTTAGCAAGTTCTTGTTCCTTTTTTTGTTCTTCTAATACATATAACTTACTTTTTAATACTTGTAAAGCGGTTTCTTTATTTTGAATTTGACTTCTTTCATTTTGACAAGTTACAACTATTTTAGTAGGTAAGTGAGTAATACGTACGGCACTATCTGTTGTATTTACTCCTTGACCTCCGGCACCTGTTGAACGATAGACATCTATTTTTAAGTCTTTTTCATTTATATCTATCTTAATATCTTTAGATATTTCTGGAGTTACATCTATGCTTGCAAAGGATGTATGACGACGATTAGATGAGTCAAAGGGAGATAGTCTAACTAGACGATGAACTCCTTTTTCATTTTTTAAATAACCATAAGCATATTCACCTTTTACTTTGAAAGAGACACTCTTAATTCCTGCTTCTTCACCTGCTTGATAGTCAAGTAGTTCTATTTTAAAGTTCTTTTTCTCACAGTATCTTGTATACATTCTATAAAGCATATTAGCCCAGTCACAAGACTCAGTTCCTCCTGCACCAGGATGTATTTCAATGATACAGTTATTTTTATCATATGGTTTATTAAATAGTAGATAGATACTTAAACTCTTTAAATCTTCTTTTATAGTTTTGTTATCTTCCTCAATTGTTTGTAATAATTCTTTATCACTTTCTTCATCTAACATCTCTAGTAATTCTATAGAGTCAAATATTTTTTTCTTTAAGTCTATTAACTTAGATGTTCTTTCCTTTAAACTCTTTAACTCACTAATAGTAGTCTCTGCTTTACTAGGATCACTCCAAAAGTCTTCTTTAGTAGTTTCTTTTTCTAGTTCTTCTAGTTCTTTAAGTTTTTTATCAGTGTCAAAGTGACCTCCATAAACTTAGTATTTCTTCTTTTTCACTTGTTAATTCTCTTAATAATTCATTTTTATTCATTCTTACCAACTCTCTTTATTAGTATTATACAAGATATTTATTTTTATAACAAAATATTTTTTGTATATTTTATAGAAACTTGCATATATTATTAGTGAGGAAGGTTCACTGTTAAGTGTGAAGATCCTCATATATATAGATTTAGGAGCCAATTTTGGCTCCTTATTTTTTTAGTTTTTGTAATTTTTTACTATATAAATATTCTTCTATATGAATTTGATGGTAATTAGGATCATACTCACCTAAATTATTATACATATTCATAAAAGCAAAGTTATAGGGTTTATATCTACTACCACTATTCCTAAAGCGAACTGAAAAAGTTGGAAAATTATATTCTTCTTTACCTTGATAAAATGTTATAGTATAAGATTCTTCTAATCTATTTATTTCTAATCTACTAGCTTCTTCTAGTGGGGCATCATCTGAATACCATTTGATAATACCATCTTGAAATAATTTTTCATATGCATAATCTCTTTTTTTTAACTCATTTGAGTTTTTTAAATCTTGTTCTACTAAAAGGAGCGGCTCTATTTTTTGATAGGGTTTTTGTTCTTTGATATTTTCATATAGTTCATTCACTTTTTGATATAGAAAATAATTTTCTTTTGTAATAGTAAAAGTTTTAAATAAAGGCCAATTAATAATATTTTCTTTTGGCCAATAGTACCAATATAAATCTAGATTGCCTCCAAACATTATACCAAAGATTCCATCGTCTGTTATTATTTTGAACCTATCATAGCCATTTGTGTCTTTTTTCTTATCTAATTTAATCATAAATACTTCCACCGACTAGTATAAATTTAATTTTTTATATCTTTTATAAATTCTTAAAATAATCAGTTATTTCGTCTATATTAACTGTGTCAGTTGTATTATCTTTAGTATTTTCAATTATATAGTTTTCTCCATCAAATTTATTTCCTAATATAATCATTTTAGGAGTACCTAGTACATATATATCATTTATTCTATTACCAATAGTTAAATTCTCTCTATCGTCGATTATAGCATTAATGTTATTGTCTGTTAATTCTTTATATAGTTCTTCCGCTTTATCTTTATTGTTTTCATTATAAATAATTTGTACTTTATAAGGAGCGATTTTATAAGGTAGAGCGAAGCCTTTAATTTTATCATCTTTTCTAATAACATTATTTTCTATTAGACAAGCGATTATTCTACCTAGTCCTATACCATAGCATCCCATATAATATGGCTTATTATTACCATTTTCATCTATATAGAACAATTTCATGCTTTCTGAATATTTTGTTCCTAATTGGAAATTATTACCTAACTCTACTGCTTGATATTCTTTTAATTTACTAGTATCAGTTATATTTAATTGTTTTAAATAGTCGTCTTTATTATCAAATTCTAATACTTCTTTGTTAATACCTAGATTTTGTTCTTCATCATAAAGGACAGTATCTTCTCCAAGTTTAGTAGCTGCTTGGAACTCTTCGGCAACACTTCCACCTATTACACCATTATCGCTTACTGTAGGCATTATTTTTATACCTAGTCTTTTAAAGATATTTAAGTAAGCTTCGTGCATTAAATCATATGTTTTTTTCATATCTTCTTCTGTTTTATCAAAAGAATAGGCATCCATCATGACAAAAGTTCTTGGTCTAAAAAGATAACCTCTAGTTCTTATTTCTTTTCTAAACTTTTCTCCTATTTGATAATATATTGCAGGTAAGTTTTTATATGAAGGAAGTCTAGCAGCACCAAATAAGGTTGCACACTCTTCTGCTGTAGGAGCAAGTCCATATTCTCCTAGATTATTATCTAGGGTAAACATAATATCTCCTTCTTTAGTATACATATCCCATCTATTAGATTGTTCCCATATTTTCTTAGGTTGTAGTTTAGGAAACTCTACTTGAATACAACCTACTTTATCTAATTCTTCAATAATAATATTTTCAACAATTCGCTCTAATTTAGTCCAAAGATTTCCATATCCATAAATACCACTTTCATATTGATAAAGTTCTCCAAGCTTCATTAAAATATCTTGTCCTGAATAGTTCTTATCAATATCATTTAAGTTAATCTTTTTAATATTTAATCTACTAAGTCTCATAATAATTCCTCTTTTCTTTAATGATATTATATGTGTATTTTTCTTGTTCGTCAAATTAAACTTTAAAAGATGCTAGCATAAACTAACATCTTTATCTTTTTCCACAGATATTGTGGATATTTTAATTATTAGATTCTTTTATGTATTTTAACTCTCCCATACGTGATGTTGGGATGAAGCCAGATTCACTTGCAATTACATCAGGAATTCTATTAACAATGGCTGCACAAGTTAATCTTACTGTATCTGGTTTTTCAATTACTAGAGTTGTATCAGGTTCACCATAAATTGTCCATTCATTTCTATCAAACTCATCTTTATTGTAAACTTTACCAATACATTCTGTTTCTAGAGTAATACCTTCTTTTGTTTTTGTTGTAACAACAGCACTCATACCTGTAGCCATACCAGTTTTAACTGTCATTCCTAAAGTAGATGATTCAATTTCATAATCATTGAACTGAGGTACACATTTTTGACGTTGGCTTACTACTGTTAAACCTAATTTATCGCAAAGCCAACCATTAACATTCCACATATATGATGGAGAGTAAGCACCACTTTCTATTACTTTCATTCTTTCTTCATCGCTTATTTCATCGGCACTAGCTACTTGCTCCTCAAACTCTTCTTTAGTAAGTCCTGCTCCATGAGCTTTAGCAAGAGCGATACCATAGTCTTCTACATTGTAAGAAGAGCTTCCTTTTATCTTAGTGATATTATGACTTGATCCAATTAAAGTAGTAATTAGATTACCCCAGAAAGCATCTTGATAACCACTACCTGTAATTGTACAATTATTCTCTTTAGCAAGTTTATCAATTTTTTCTGTTAAAGTAGGGTTAGAGTTCATTGGGAAGAATGCTTCTTCACATGTAGTAATAGCATTAACTCCACATTTTGCACATACCATTAGGGCATCTTCTACATCTGCAAGTAAACTCATAGTTGTAACGATAACACAATCAGGTTTTAATTCAGTTAGAAGTTCTTCTACTTTATCAACACTATCAACAACTACTCCTGCTTTATCTCCTCCCATAATTTCTCCAATATCTTTTCCTATAACACTTGGATTAATATCGACAGCCCCTACTATAGTACCACCATTTTCTATGACAAATTTCATAGTATAGACACTCATTTTTCCACAACCATATTGGAATATTCTTAATCCTTTCATTTTTACCATCCTTTCTAAATTCATTATAGCATTTTAGCTCTGTCAAAATATGTAATTAACAAAAAAAGTTATACTTTTTAGCATAACTTTACATTTTTTCTTTATCATCTATCTTATTGCTTATAGCTTTTAAAGTTTCTAAATATTCTTTTTCTACAGGGCTTAATGTTTTTACTTGATATTTTTTATATTCATCTTTCGCTTTATTTATTGCCTCATTATGACTAACTGTACCTTTACCTTTCAACACCTTTTCTCCAGTACTAGAGAGAATTACATCTAATTGTTTAATATAATCAGCCATATGCATTGGATTATGTTTAATCGCTTGTATCTCCGCAAAATCAAAATATCCAGAGACTAAATTATTTAATATTTTTAGTTCTTCTGCTGTTAAATAGTTTTTAGCAATGATAACATCACTCATTATTGGTAAATCACCTCTAAAAGTAGTTAATCCCATAAATGGTTTATCCGAGTCCGCTCTTTCATAGATTACTTCTGATGCTGTATGTCCATGAGCAGCATAATGAAGTTTATTTTGGACAATTTTGAAAAACTCTATTGATTTACTATCTTTAGGATCATAATCTACTGCAGTTGCATACAAATCAAGTACTTGTCTATATAATACTTTTTCAGATGACCTTATATCTTTAATTCTTGCAAGTAACTCTTTCCAATAATTTCCTCCTCCATTACCTTTAAGTCTTTCATCATCCATGGTAAAGCCCTTAATCATATACTCTTTTAATCTTTCAGTTGCCCACTTTCTAAAATTAGTAGCAACTTTAGATTTAATTCTATATCCTAAAGAAATAATCATATCTAAATTATAATATGGAATTTCCCTATTCACTGTTCTGTTTCCTTCTTTTCGAACTTGTCGGAAATTCTGACATGTTGAAGTTTTATCAAGTTCTTCTTCAGCATAGATATTATTTATATGCTCGATAATATTAGTTCTAGATGTAGAAAATAATTTTGCCATTTGCTGTTGAGATAGCCATACTGTTTCATCTTCTAGTTTTACATCTATCTTTGTCTTACCATCTTCTAATTGATATATTATAATGTTATTTTCCTCTTCCATGAAAACCTCCTTTAATTTACATATTTTTCCTAATATTAAATTACAATTATTTTATAAATAGCAGGTGTGTTCTATTAGTTATGTGTATATATTAACATACACCTTTTAAAATGTATAGAACTATTTTAATCTTGAAAAAACACCCATGACCAAAGTCATAAGTGTTCTTGCCTAAAATTATATACAGTTTATTTGTTTTTTCCACAGCACTGTTTGTATTTCTTACCTGAGCCACATGAAAATTATTTGACCATACTTTAAGTACATATAGTACAAATAGTATTATGTTTATTTCCTTATTTCATGGGCATTTAGTACATTATATTATTAGTATTATCTATATTATAAATATTACTAATTTTATATTTACGTGGACAAAATGTGGACAAATTCATCTTTTTACAACATTTTGTTTACTTTTAAAGTATACTACTTATTTATATAGAAAACAATAAGAATATTTTTATTGATTTTTTCTTATTCTAAGCGGTAATTAACATTAATTTTATGATATAATCTACTTGGGTGATACTATGTCAAAAAATATAGATTACATGTTTATGATGAATTATGTTGATACTTTTTTTACGAATAACTCGATAATTAATAGTGATGATATTGCTAAAAGTTTCAGTGATTATCTTAAAGAACTTGATGATAATGATTTCATAAATAAACTTATTTATACTGGGTATATTCCTGATATATATGAAAGTGATTCCAGTGAAGAAACTTTATTTACAAAATTGGTAGAAGTTATGACTGCCGAATGGGCAAGGAGAATGGGATTTAATAGCGAATATGTTAAACAAAAAGCATCATATCAAGATGTAAATATTATTATCAACAATAAAATTATAGTATGTGATTCTAAAAGTTTTAGATTAGGAAGAAGTCAAGCGGCGCCAAATGTCAAAGACTTTTTAAAACTTGCTGATATTTCTAAGTGGTTGGATAGATATCCACTTGAACAACGTCTAGGAGGGTTAGTAGTTTATCCATGCAAACATGAATGGACTAAAGGAAGTGATGCTTATCAATATTGTAGCACAAAATCAATTCCAACAATAATGCTGCCATATAAATATTTAGCATTTCTTCTATATTATTCAAAGACATATAATACAACTGATTTAAAAAAATTATGGGAATTTAATAGAATATTTCCTAATTCTTTGAAAAATAAATCAACCAACAAAAAAGAATATTGGAACATAATCGATAAAGAAATAATATCTATAACTAATACAACACGAGAAAAACTCAATTCATTTTTAGATTATTCTAACAAAATAATAGACGATTATATAAATATGAATATTTTTTATTTAAATAATTTAGTTGAAACTATTAAAGAAGAAAAGAAAAAACAACTTGATGAGCTTGATAAAGAATTACTTGAGCAGATGTTATTAAATTTAATGATAAAAGAAGATACAAAAAGTATTGAACAATCAATAATAAATATTAATAAATTTCGAGTAAATCATTCCGAAGAAAAAGATGTAGCTTAATACATCTTTTTATATGTCCATTTTTTCTTGTATATTTATCTCTTTAATTCTATTTACTGCAATTTCATAGTAATTTTTATCAAGTTCAAATCCAATGTATTTTCTCCCAAGCAATTTAGCTGAAACACACGTACTACCGCTTCCCATAAAAGGATCTAATACAATCTGACCAGGTTTTGTTGTTAATTCAATTAATGCATTCATTAATGATAATGGTTTTTGAGTTGGATGCAATCCATGGTCACTTTTTTCTTTTTTAGTTTTTATAATATTTTGTGAATTTATCGTATACTTATTCCATAGCAAATCGTTAAATGCTCCTACTTCATGATTTATAACATTGTCTGCAAGTGTGGCTCCTAATTTATATGGTTTTTGGAACCATAGAATAGGTTCAAAAATCGGTCTTAAATTACCCACTCTCCAACCTGCCCATTTTTCTTCATTAAGGGTATCATTTCTTCTTTTATATACTTCACTAATGCGTTGTGCTCTATGTGGTGCAGAATCTTTTTCCCATGCAATCATATCTCTAAAAATAAAACCAGATTCTTCCATTGCACAAATACATCTATGTGACATTCTTCTTCCAGCAAATATAAAAACTGATGCTCCTGGTTTCAATACTCTTAACCACTCTGATGCCCAAGTAGAACACCATTCTTGATACTCAAAAGGAATTTTTTTGTCAGCTTCAGACCATCCGTTTAAAGGCTTTCCTCTTCTTTTAAAAACTCCACCAGCTTTTTCTTGTGCCTTACTACTACCTAAAAAAGCAGAATTGGTATTATTATGAAGCACATCCCAGTCTTCATATCCTATTCCATATGGTATATCAGATAAAATCAGATGAATAGAATCATTTTCCAATTCTTTTATTAATTGTATTGAGTCACCATTATATAATTTATTTATTTCCATTTTTTATTCCCCCATCCGAATAATTCCAAATACCTAACTTTCCTTTTGTATTTATTGGGTCTTGTAGTGGATCAATATCTTCTAAAATCCAAGCATATCTCCCCACTTCATATCTACCACATTTATAATTAATTGGATCTTCTTTTTTTATCTTTTCAATATATTCTTCATCCATATATATACAGTCTACTAAATTACATTTACATAAAATTTTTCCTAATTGAATATCATTTTTTAATAAGTTTGATGCTTCTTTCTCATTTAGAGATTTACTATAAGATAAACATGAATGAATATATAGTTCCCCTCTATAATTAGTTTTCCAACTACGAGTCTCTATAGTTTTAGTTTTTTCCATAATTAATGTTGCAAATGGTTCTCTGATACTTAAAACTTTCATATTTACCTCCGATTTCTTTCATATATAATTGTACCAAATTTCTGACGAAAAGTCTTTAGTTCTATCAAAAAATATATTGCAAAATAAAAAGTGTTGGTTTATTATAAATTCCGCTCAAAGAGTTTAAATAAATCCAACACACTTAATATTATACACAAAAATATTAATTTGAAAAGATTTATTTTCTCTCTTTGACAAAAATGAAGGGAGATTTTTTTATGAATAATGAAAAAAATAAAAAGGTATGGTTGAAAAAATGTGAAGAAACTTTAAGGATGGGAGGTAGAAGCGAAGTTACTATTAAAAACTATAGATATGCTATTATTAGATTTTTGAATAGATATGATGAAAAAACTAATATTAGTAAATTAACTACCGATGATATTATTAAATACTTTAAAAAAGACTTTATAGATAAAGGCTTAAGTGCCGCTACTTATAATGTTAATCTCGCAGCAGTTAGATTCTTTCTAAAAACTTTACTAAGATTAAACATTATGGACTACTTGCCAATAGAAATAAGAAGACTACTATTAAGTTATGTAGAATCTTAATAGGTCAAAAAATATTTTCTGATTTTACCACTCTTAGAAAAAGAAAACTACATAAGTTTATTTGTGATGATTGTGGTAATGAAGAGTTTATTTATAAGTTTTTCTATCCTCTTAGGGCTTAACATAACCTACAATTTAGTATTTGTAGTTTATGGGGGTAAGGGGGAATTGTACTCAATTTTAGGTATTTCTTACATAATTTTATATAATAGAGTTGTTCGGAAATTAAATTAAGCAATATAAAAGTTATACAATGCACAA
>CAMMQC010000021.1 GCA_946498975.1 uncultured Mycoplasmatota bacterium | reverse complement strand
ACATAAACTTGTGTTTGAAAATACCTTTACCCCCTATAATCTAGTACACAGCGAAAGTTTTTGTTTAATAATAATACTTCTAACACTTCATGAATATAATCACAAACAACACTTTTAGGAAGATCAAATTGAATACCATAATCTTCCATAGCATTATAATTCTTTATGTATAAAAGAAGAACAATAACTTTTTCTCTAGATTTAAAATTGCTTGGTCTGCCACCTTTTTTATGTCTTTCTTTATATGCATTTTCTACTGCTTCAACCATAACATTAAAGCATTCTCTTTTAACTCCCATTAATCTTTTAAATTTTTTATTAGTTAGCTTTGCTAATTTTTCTTCACTATATTGGTCCATTTTTATTCTTTTATTACCTCAAAATAGCCTTTATGGAACAACTATAGGAATCATTATTGGTTAAACATGATTAGTTGCTCCATAAAGGCTACTTTCTTAATTCCTACCTCATGTCTAACCAATATTAATTTATCACATTTTTATAATTTTGTTAACCCCTTTTTAGAGGTTTCCGAACAACTCTAGTGTAGTGCTTTCACCTCCTTAGCTATATATTTAAATATACTGTGGAGGTATATCACCTAACTGTTATTAGTATTATATCTCTAAAAAATAGTATCATAATCGACTTTTTAATGCAGCAAATAAATATCAAAAAAGGCACTTGTTACTGAAAAAAAAATATAGTATAATCAATATAGAATAAGAAGGTGTTAACGTGTTAGGTACAATTAGAGAAATAGTAGATAACAATGTTATTTTAGATTTAACTATAGATATAACTAAGCAAGCTAATTTATTGAATTTACATGTTATCTTTGAAGATAATGGAACTAAAATAGTAGGAGAGATTGTTAATAGTACTAAAACAACTTTAAAAATAAATATCGTAGGAGAAATAAAAGATAATAGATTTTTACCAGGTATCAGTGCTAAACCATCATTTAAATCTACTACTAGAATAGTAACAATGGATGAACTTGCTTTAATATTAGGACCAATGGAACCAACTGATAAAGAAGTTACTTTTGGTATGTCTAATATTTATCAAAACTATAAAATAAATGTTGATATAAATGGCTTTTTTAGTAATCATTTTGCAATATTAGGTAACTCAGGAGCAGGTAAATCTTTTTCAGTTAGCCGTATTTTACAAAATGTCTTTGCCGATCCTAAAAAAAGCCCAGTTGGTGCCCATGTTATAATGTTTGATGCTTATGGAGAGTATACAAGAGCTTTAGGTAATATTGATAAAGTAAATCCTAATATGCATTATAAAACTTATACAACTAATCCTGAAAATGCTATGAGTGAAATATTAAATATACCTCTATGGTTACTTGGAGTAGATGATTTAGCATTACTTCTTGATGTTACAACCCCTAATCAAATACCTATTATTGAGAAAGCTTTATCACTTGTTAATATCTTAACAGGAGATGATCCTGATGTTATTAAGTATAAAAATGATATTATTGCAAGAGCAGTTCTTGATATTTTATTAAGTGGACATCAATCTACAAAGATAAGAGACCAAGTAATAGCTGTGCTTACTAAATTTAATACAGAAGACTTAAGCCTTGATGCTAAAATAGTACAGCCTGGATACACTAGAACTTTTAAACAATGTTTATATATAGATAAAACAGGTAAATTAATGGAAATGGAACTTGTTGTTAACTTTGTAAAACAATTTATAATGGATGACTTTAACTTAGAAGATAAACCACAGAAGTTTATTGCCTATACTCTAAAAGATTTAGAAACTGCAATGGATTTCGCTCTTATAAGTGAAGGAATCTTAAAAAGTGATAAAGTCTATGATTATGCTAATGTCCTAAGTGTTAGATTACATACTCTTGCTAATAGTCCTAATCATGTTTTCTTTGATTCAAATGCTTATATAAATAAAGAAACTTATTTAGATAGATTATTTACTAATATGGACGGAAATAGATGTCAAATAGTAAACTTTAATATTAGTTATATAGAAGATAGACTTGCAAAAGTTATAACTAAAATAATATCAAAACTAATTTTTGATACAGCGGTAACTAATGAAAATCGTGGTAGTGTTCCTTATCATATAATTATTGAGGAAGCACATAGATACGTTCAAAAAGATACAGATACAGAAATACTTGGTTATAATATCTTTGACCGTATAACTAAAGAAGGTCGTAAATATGGTGTTCTTTTAGGATTAATTACTCAAAGACCTAGTGAACTGTCAGATACTGCTATATCCCAATGTTCAAACTTTGTTATTTTAAGAACGTTACACCCTAAGGACTTAACCTATATTAAAGATATGGTACCATCAATTACTCTAGAAGTTGCTAACCAACTTAAGAGCCTAAAACCAGGTAATGCTATTGCCTTTGGTAGTGCTTTTAAAGTTCCAATTAATATGCAATTTCAAAAAGCAGATCCTGAACCTTTATCAAATAATGTTGATATTAAAAATATTTGGTATAAAAGTAATTAAATACTTTTCTAATTTAAAAAAATATGTTAGTATAATATATAGTTAATAGGAGGATAAGATATGGCTTTAGATAAATTAAAAAAATTAATAGGTAGTGATTCTGAAAATTTTGAAGAAGAGATTAAAGAGGAGGAGTATTATAAAGTGAGTAGAGAAGATTATATGGATGAAAATGGTGTTGCAGGCAGTAAAATGATGTTACTTGAACCACGTGCTTATTCTGAAAGTCAACAAATAGCAGATTACCTAAAAGAAAGAAATGCTGTAGTTGTTAATTTAAAACGAGTAACACCAGATCAAGCGAAAAGAATAGTAGACTTTTTAAGTGGTACTTTATATGCTATTGGTGGAGATTTACAAAAATTAGGAGGAGGAATATTTTTATGTACTCCGAATAATGTTAATGTAGAAGGAGAAATAAGTGATGATGCTGCTCCTAAGACTACAAGGAAATCTAAAAAACAAGAAGACGACGAATTTGATTGGTAATAACCCGTACTAAGGGATGTGATATTAATGGACAAATTTAACTATGAAGCGAATGGTTATAATCGTGCAGAAGTTAATAAATTTGTAACAGATGTAATTAAAGAGACTGAAGGTATAATAAAAAAGTGTAAAGACCAAAAAAAAGAAATAGCAGATCTTAAAGAAAAATTAAGTCATTATGAGGATTTAGAGAATACCTTAAAACAATCTTTAATTAATGCTGAAAAAACTGCTGATAATGTTAAGAGGCTAGCAAGAGAAGAAGCTGATATTATAGTTAGTGATGCTAAACATAATGCTTCAAGGATAGTGGGAGAGTCATTATTAAAAGCTAGAAAGATAGAAGATGAAGCGGATAGATTAGAGAAAAATGTAAAGATATTTAAACGCAAATTAAAAATTATTGTAGAACAACAAATGGCTGTAGTAGAAGAAATAGAAACACTAGACTTAGAAGAAAATTAAGTCTAGTTTTATGTCTATAGAAAGGAGATTTATGGAAGAAGATAAAGAATTAGAAGGGTTAATCTTAAAATATACAGCTGCCCTAAAAACTTTAGAAACACAAATTAGTATTTTATTACAGGATTATGAACATAAAAATAATTATAATCCTGTAGAACATATAAAGTCTCGTATTAAAAGTTATGACAGTGCTACAAAGAAATTAACTTCTAGAGGTTATGAAATAACACCTAAAAATATAGAAGAACATGTTTATGATATGGTTGGATTTAGAATAGTTTGTTCATTTTTATCAGATGTATATGAAATAGTAAAGATAATAGAAAATAGTGATCAAATTACAATTCGTGATAAGAAAGACTATATAACTAATCCTAAAGATACTGGATACTATAGTTATCATTTATTAGTTTACGTACCAGTTTATTTAATAGATGGAGTTACTTTGGTAGAAGCAGAAATACAGATTAGAACCGTTGCTATGGACTTTTGGGCTAGTCTAGATCATAAAATAACTTATAAATTTAAAGGAGAAATCCCAGAAGAAATCAAAGAAGGTATGCATAAGTGTGCAGAAGATATTCATGCTCTTGACCAAAAGATGCTAGAATTAAATAATGAAATGCAAATAATTAAAGATGATCAAGAAATTATTTGACTTTTATAAGAAAAAAATATTATAATATAGCTACTTTAGTAAAGGGGGAATAATTTATGAAAAATGCTAAAGAAAATAAAGTTTCTAATTTAGAAATCTATGAGAAAGATTTGAAGAAGAATTATGCTATTAAAGGAGCGGTTGTAGGAGTTGCTTTAGCTGCTATTCCTATGGGAATTGCTGTAGCAAATAATGTTTTTGGAATGAATTTTAGAATGGATGATGCTACTTTTGTTGGTGATTTTGTCAATAATTTTTATGGAACTATAGAAACTTGGCTTGGTGCAGCAGTAACTAGTGGTGCTTTAGCATCTATTCCAGTTGCAATCTCACAAGCTAAAGCAGAAGAGAAAGTAAGAAAAATGAAATAGTATTTTTTTGATAAAAAGTATTAAGATAACTCTTAGTACTTTTTTTCATAAAATAACTAGAATATTTGTTTAGGTTATGCTATTCTATATTTAATAAAACGTTAGGAGGAGATTAATTAATGGAAAATGAATATAAAGCTATGGACATTGCTAAATACTTTATAAATGAACTACATCCTGAACCTTTAAAATTACAAAAATTATTATATTTTGCTCAAGGTTTTTCTTATGCTTTTTATGATAAAGCGCTATTTAATGATGACTTTGAAGCTTGGGTTCATGGGCCAGTTATTCCTTCTATATATCACGAATATAAAAGTTACGAGTATAATCCTATTGATTTAAATTATAACTTAAAAGACTTTAATAAAGATGTTATAGACTTATTAGAATACGTTAAGAGAAATTATGCAAAATATGATGGCAAGTATTTAGAAGAGATAACACATAAAGAAGAACCTTGGTTATTATCACGCACAGGTTTGGATCCAGATGAGAGAAGTGATAAGACAATTCCTAAATCTAATATTGCTTCCTATTTTACTAGTTATGTATTACAACCAGATGATGAGGAGTGGGATTAATGCAGGGAGAAATTTGGACTTATGTAGCAACAAAACCTAATAATACAAAAGAAGCGAAAGTAAGACCAGTTTTAGTAATTGGTGATGATAGTAATAATCAGTTACAGTATGTAGATATCCATTATGTAATTATCTCTTCATCTGCAGAATGTGGTATCTATGATGTTTTATTAGATAAGAAGTTAGCAAAAGAATTGGGATTAGCAAGACAATCTATAATTAAAACAACTAAGATATATACAGGACCTAGAAGTAAGTTAGGTGTTAAAATAGCAGACTTACCTTCTAGTAAAAAAGAAGAATTTGTAAAGAAATATCAAGCATATCAAGATGATTTAATATCAAAATTATATTTATAGATTAAGAGGGAGTGATAACTATGAACGAAAAAACTTATATTGAAGTATTTGATGAAAAAAGTCCTAAAGTTAAACAATTATATTGGAATATTGCCTTTGGATTACAAGATGTTGATAGATTAAAACCATCTAAATATATGGTAGAGTTAACTAATGAACATATTGATGGTAAAAAAACATATAAAGAAGTTAAAGATGATATAACATCATACTATTCTAAAGATAACAATGTATCTAATAGTGAAAAAGAAGCTGATGAAGTATCGCTTGCTATCTATGAGATATTAAGTGATAAAGCCTTTAGATTTGATTATCTGACTTATAAAAACTATCATAAAAGATTATTTCAAAATCTTGATAAAGATATATATCATCCTGGAGAATTTAGAACTTATAATATTACTAAAGATGAAGAAATATTAGATAATGATACAGTAAGTTATCAGTCTTATGACTTGATAGAAGAGTCTTTAAAATATGATTTTGAAGAAGAAAAAAATATAGATTATATTAATATGAATGAGAGTGAATTAGTAAATAGAATAACAGAGTTTACATCAAGAATCTGGCAAGTGCATCCATTCAGTGAAGGAAATACTAGAACAACTGCTATATTTATTCAAAAATATTTAATAAGTATGGTTTTTGAAGTTAATAATGAATTATTTAAAGATAATTCTCTATATTTTAGAAATGCTTTAGTAAGAGCGAATTATACAAATTATAATAAAGGTATTAAAGAAGATAAACGTTACTTAGTTATGTTTTTTGAAAATTTATTATTAGGTAAAGATAATGAATTAGATAATAATAAGTTATATATTTAATAAAGGAGAAGTCTAATGAAAACTAAAGAAGAAAAAATAAAAGAATTAGAAGATAAAGTAAGAGTTACAGATTTAACAGTATATGAAAAAGAAACATTTAAAAAGTCGTTAGTAAAAGGAACTATTTCTGGAATGGTAACTTTTGCAATTCCTGTAAGTGTTTCTGTAGCGAGTAATGTGTTTGGAATAACTCTTAATTTAAATGACAGTAATATATTAAGTATGTTATATGAATGCCTATCTTATTTACCTGTTTCTGTTACTTTAGGTACAATAGGAGGTGTATTGCAAGAGGCATGGCATCTTCTTTATGCTGATCTCGATATACAAGAGATGAGAAAATTAAAGTATTTTATAGAAAATAAAGAAGATATAACTAAAGTAGCAGATATGAATATTTTGGATGTAAAGTATGGTACATCTGCAATGGACTTGATGGATTATGCTAATAAGGGAAGAAGTAAAGTATTAAAGTAACTATTAGTACTTTTTTCTTGTTTAAAATGTTAATATCTTGTATGATATAAATGTATTTAATATTAATAGAAAGACAGTGATGTTTATGGAGTTATTAGTACCAGCAGGAGATATAAATTCATTTTATGCAGCCATAAATAATGGGGCAGATGCTATTTATTTATCAGGTAAAATGTTTGGAGCAAGGAGTTATGCTAAGAACTTTACGATTGATGAGTTAAAAACAGTTTTAAAACTTGGTAAAATCTATGGTGTTAAGATCTATGTAACGATGAATACTTTAGTAAAAGATAATGAAGTAGAAGATTTTCTTAAAGAAGTAGAATTTTTATATAGTTTAGGTGTAGATGCTATTCTTATGCAAGACTTTGGAATGATTTCTCTATGTCTAGAAAAGTATCCTAATCTTACAATTCATGCTTCTACTCAAGTAAATAGTAGTAGTTATGAAACTATTAAACTTCTATACGAAACGGGAGTAAAACGTGTAGTACTTCCAAGAGAGATGAGTATAAATGAGATTAAGAAAATAGATATTCCTATTGAAATAGAAGTCTTTATTCATGGAGCCTTATGTGTAAGTTATTCAGGTAATTGTCTCTTCAGTTCTATGTTAGGTGGTAGAAGTGGTAATAGAGGAGAGTGTGTTGGTAGTTGTAGATTACCTTATAAATTATATAAAGATAAAACTCTAATAGATGAAGGATATTTATTATCAATGAAAGAATTGAATACATCATTAGATATTAAGAAATTACCTAGTAATGTTACTAGTCTTAAGATAGAAGGAAGAATGAAAAGTCCATCTTATGTAGGTTTTATTACAAAGTATTATCGTAAAATACTTGATAATGAAGAACTTTCTACTAAAGATTTAGAGGACTTAAAGAGTATGTTTTATAGAGGCTTTACAAAAGGTCATTTATTTAATGATAGTGATTTAATTAATAAGAAAAGTCCTAATCATTTAGGAAGTCATTTGGGTAAAGTTATAGATGTAAATGATGAGAGAATTAGAATAGAATTAGATAGGCCTTTATTACAAGGTGATGGTATTAGATTTAAAGAATCTAATAAAGGAATGATAGTAAATTTTCTCTATGATTTAAAAGATAATCTAATTAATAAAGGAAATCCTAAACAAATAGTTGAAGTTGATAATAAAGTTAAACTTACTAGTCTAGATGAAGTTAGAAAGACTACAGATAAATCTCTTGAAATAACAGACTTTACTATTACTAGAAAAGTTCCTATTAATATAGATGTGAAAGCAAAGGTTGGAGAAGTATTTACTTTAAGTTTTAGTGATTTATCTCATACTGTTACTTATACAGATAATGTAGTAGAGAAGTCTATTAATAATCCTATATCTAAAGAAAGATTAATTAGTCAGTTAGAAAAACTAGGTAATACTCCTTTTATCTCTAAACATATAAGTATAGATATGGATGAAGATATCTTTATTAGAATAGGGGACTTAAATATTGCAAGAAGAACTTTATCAGAAAGATTAATAGGAGAAAGACTTAATGATTATAAAGAGCCTATTATTAATAAAGTAACTTTTGATAAGATAAATACTAAAGAGATAATAGATTTAGAAGATTATCAAGAAGTAGAAAGAAATCCTTTTAATATTAAAGATGTCTTAAAAGATAAAAGTATTGTTAGTAATCTATATAAACCTACTACAAATGTAGTTGCATCATACCATTTAAATGTCTTTAATTCATATACCGCTTATTATCTTTATAAGTTGGGGTATAAAGCAGTTACTTTATCAGTAGAACTTAATAATGTAGAGTTAAAAGACTTAATAGAATCTATTAGAAAAAAGCATGGTAATATTCCTTTAGTAGTTAAAACTAAAGGTTATGTAGAAGTAATGATTATTAAAGGTAATATTCTAAATATAGATAAAGATACTTCTTATACGTTAGTTAATGTTAAAAATGATAAATTTAAAACTTACTTTGATGGAAGATGTACTCATATTAATTCTAGTTATAGTCTTAATCTAGATGAGAAAGAATTTAGTTATGATAATGTTTATTTTATGGGGGGATAGTTATGAAAATTTTTATTGGAAATGATATAAATTGTGGTTTAAATTATCAATATACATATATATACAATAAATTATTAGAAAATTTCCAAATTACTGATAATGTCAAAGAAGCAGATAAAATAATTTTTGTTAGTACTTGTAGTTGTACAAAATTTCATATTTTATATACTCTTAACTATATTAGTTCTGTATTAAAAGATAAAAAAGAAAAAGCAGAAGTTTATTTAACAGGATGCCTTACTAGAGAGTTTATAGATAATCCTGAATTAAATACGTATAAAAAATGGCTAAATAAACATATAGATTATATTATTCCTAATACTAAGCCTAATATGTTACTTAAGTTAATTTCAAAAGATTTTTATGGCGATTTAGATGAGAATGATTTTGGATTTGTTTATGGAGACGGAAAAACAGCAGTAATGTATTTAGCGACAGGATGTCAAAATAATTGTTCTTTTTGTAAGGTAAGTTTTCAAAAAATGCATTTAAAAAGTGCTGATATAAATGAAGTTAAAGAATATATTGATATTATAGACGAACAAAATTATTCAGAACTTATTTTAAAAGCAACAAATATATGTCAATATGGTCTTGATCTTTATAATGATTATATGCTAAAAGAATTAATTAAATATTTAGAGGACAAAAAGAATATTAAAAGTGTTAGTTTATCTGGTTTTTCATTTAAAGATGCTATAAAAAACGATTTTGAAAAATACATTAGAGAAAGTTCAAAAGTTATAGAACTATGTGGATCGCTAGAATCAGGTAGTGATAGAATATTAAACCTTATTAGGAAAGGGTTTACAAGTGATGAGATAATTGAGTTTGTAACAAATATAAGAAAATATCAATATAAAAAATTATATTTGAATATTATCTCTGGCTTTCCTACTGAAAATATAGAAGATGTAAAAAGAACTTTGGATGTGTTAGAACAATTAGATCCATATAGGGTAGATATAAATAGATATACTAATTCTCCTTTTATTAATTCAAATTCTTTTCCACAATTAAGTCATGAAAAAATTGAAGAACATACTAGAATATATTCAAAGGTTTTAAAGAAAAGAGGAAAAATAATTAAAATAAATGGAGAAGGATATGTATATAATTAATTTTAGAATAAATATTTTATTTACAATATAAATATTTAAATGAGGTGTTAAGAAATGAAAAGAATTACTAAAAACTCAATAAAGTGTAATTTGTGTCAAGATATTATAGTTTCAAAACACCCTCACGACTTTGTTAGTTGTAAATGCGGTAGTTGTAGTGTAGATGGTGGTAACAGCTATTTAAAACGTAGTTATATTCACTCTATAGATGATTTTACAGAGTTAAGTGAGTATGAAGATATAGAAGAAATCGTTGAAAATAAAGAAGTTTTAAAAAGAGTATCAAATATTATTAAGTAATAGAAACGGTATAATAGATATTTATAAATAAAAGGAGAAAATCATGGAAATTAGAAAAGAATTTTATTTACATAATAAAGGAGTTTTAAGTTTATATAATATAAGTTATTTAGAAAGTGATTTTAATTTAGTTATAAAAAATATTTCTGATAGTTTAAAATGTGAGGCTTCTAAAGAACTTTATAATTCTATTAATAGTAAATTGCCTTCATTTAAAGATAATGATTTGAAAATGATTTTTTCTGATTTAAAAACAAGAAGTGAAGAAAAGAAGGAAAAACCATTTTATATGTTTAAAGATACTATGCTAGAAGATGAATTTATAGAATATTTAACTCCTATTGATTATAATTACCAGTCTTATTTACAGTTATTTAACCAAATTAATACTAATTCTATAACTTATCAAGAAAGTCTATATGGACTAACATTTCCTACTAATATTGTTACCTTTGATAAAATTGCTAGTTTCTTAAATAGTGATAATATAGATAAATATCAAAAGTATTTAAGAGAATATGTACAAATTTTTAATTTTGAATATAGAGAAGTTTATTCTAAAGAAGATTTGATTAAAGAAGAGTTAAATCAAATAATTAAGAGTGATTTTAGTAATCTATTTAGTAATAAGTATTCTCTTGAAAACAGATAGAAGAAGAGTATCATAGAAAAGAGGAAATGGCGAAATCTAACGAAAGAGTTTTAAAATTAGGTAGTAAAATAAATATAATAAATAAGTAAAGGAGACCGTTATGGAAATACATATTTCTGATAAATATAAAATAAAAGATATAAGTGAACATAATATTATAAGATTATATGATAAGGATGATAATAAAGTTTTGGGCTTTTTATGTCTTAAGTATTTAAGGCAGCTTAGTGATAATAGATTTGTTTCAATTTCAGCAGGACCTGAATGGCGTTTTGAAGTTTTTGATTATTATAAGACAGGAAATAACATTATTTATAAACAAGATTTTACAGAGTTAGATTTACCTAATATGATTATAGGAGATACTTTTATTTTAGAAAATATTCCTTATAATTCAGATAAACATGACCAAACTACCACATTATATAATTGTAAAAGTGGAAAATATTTTAGAGATAGTAATTTAAAAGTTGTTAAAACTACTCTTGACAACAATGAAGAATTACTACTTGGAATCAAAACAATAACTGAAGGAGAAACGACAGATAAATTAAATATGCTTATCAATCCTGATAGTTTAGAAGCAGATGGCTTTTATAGCCAGGTACAAGATAGATATATTAAGATAAAAGAAAATGATGGTATTACTTTTGATAAAGATTATAATGTTAGATTAGTTGAGACTTTAGTAGAAGAAGTATATCCTTATTTAACCATATTAGATAAAAGAAGAAGTATAGAAGATATGGAAAAATCTAAAGCTATAAAGAAAGTATTAGTAAGTAAGTTAAATAAAGATTAGTAGTAGTGTTACTATTACTTTTTTTTGTTTTTAATCTGTGGTATACTAAGCTAGTAAGAAAAAGGAGGAACTATGGATAAATTAAGTAGAGAAGAAGTACTACATGTTGCCCATCTAGCTCGTATTTCTTTAACTGAAGAAGAAATAGAGAAGTTTAGAGGAGAACTTAAAGTACTAATGGATGATATAGATAAGATAAAAGATGTAAAAGATTATGATGATGAAATGATGTATACACCAATTAATGATAATACTAGATTAAGAGAAGATGTTGTAGGAGATATGTTAAGTGCAAAAGAAGCGACAATAAATGCTCCTAAAAAGAATGGAAGTTTTATAGAAGTGCCGGTGATGATTAATGAGTAAATATTTAGATTTAAGTATTAAAGAAATACATGAGTTATTAGTAGAGAAAAAAATAACTCCTCTTGATTTAGTAGAAGAAGCTTTAAGTAGAATAGAAGATGCTAAAGACTTAAATGCCTTTATTACCATAAATGATAAAGTAAGAGAAGAAGCGAAAGACTTAGGAGAAGTAGATCCTGATAATATCTTCTTTGGTATTCCTATCGCTATTAAAGATAATATTGTAACTAAAGACTTAAGAACAACTTGTGCCTCACATATCTTAGATAATTTTATACCTATATATGATGCAGCGGTTGTAGAAAAAATTAAAGATAAGAAAATGCTAATTATTGGTAAGACTAACATGGATGAATTTGCTATGGGTTCTACTAGTGAGACTAGTTACTTTGGGGCACCACTTAATCCTCATGATAAAAAATGTGTTAGTGGTGGAAGTTCAGGTGGAAGTGCTAGTGCCATATCAGGAGGACTTGTTCCTCTTGCCCTTGGTAGTGATACAGGTGGAAGTATTAGACAACCTTCAAGTTATACAGGAATAGTGGGAATGAAACCAACTTATGGAAGAGTATCACGTTATGGATTAGTTGCCTTTGCATCAAGTCTAGACCAAATAGGACCAATGACTAGAACTGTTTATGAAAATGCAGCATTACTAAATATTTTAGTAGGTGAAGATGAAAAAGACCTTACTAGTGTAAAAAAAGAGAAAGAAGATTTTACAAGACTTATTGGTGAAGATATTAAAGGTATGAAGATAGCCTTACCTAAATATTTTATTAGTGATATTGTTGATGAAGAGATTAGTAAGAAAATTGAAGAAGTCATTTCTTTCTTACGAGAAAATGGAGCCATTGTTGATATCATTGATATGCGATACTTAGATACAGCAGTTAACCTTTATCAAATAATCGCTATGGCAGAAGCTAGTAGTAATTTAGCAAGATTTGATGGTATTCGTTATGGATTTAGAGCAAATGATGTAGATGATGTTGATTCTATGTATACTAAAACAAGAGGAGAAGGCTTTGGTGATGAAGTTAAAAGAAGAATCATGGTAGGTTCATATATACTTAGTGGTGAAAATGCTAAAGTCTATTATGATAAAGCTTTGAAGGTACGTGATGATATAACTAAAGAGTTTAATCGTATCTTTAAAGACTATGATTTAATTATTGGACCAACTACTACAAGAGTCGCCCCTATGCTAGGAATTACTAAAGATGATCCTCATAAAGCCTTTATGGATGATGTCTTAGTAATACCTGTTAATATGGCAGGACTTCCTGGTTTATCTGTTCCTGCTGGTACTAATAGTGAAGGTATGCCTATTGGACTACATATAATAGGTAAAGCCTTTGATGAAGCGACTATTTATCGCCTTGCAAGCTTTATAGAGGAGGTGAAAAGATGAGTGAATTTACTCCTACAATTGGTATAGAAGTACATGTTGAAGTTAAAAGTAAAAGTAAATTGTTTTCTTCAAGTGCTAATACTTATGGTATGGCTACTAATACAGCCGTTAATGTTATTGATTTAGGATATCCTGGAACTCTTCCTACTATAAATAAAGAAGTAATAAGACAGGGTGTTAGAGCCTGTAAAGTCTTGAACTGTGATATAACTCGTAAAATGCACTTTGATAGAAAAAATTATTTTTATCCAGATAATCCTAAAAACTATCAAATTACTCAAAATAGAACACCTATAGGTAGAAATGGTTATGTTGAAATAGAAGTAGATGGCATTAAGAAAAAAATAGAAATAGAAGAGATGCATATTGAAGAAGATACTTGTAAGAGTGCCCATCGTGGTAGTGTTAGTTTACTTGATTTTAATAGAGCAGGTGTACCTTTAATAGAAATAGTAACTAAACCTTGTATTAGTAATAGTAAAGAAGCAATGGCCTATCTTACTAAATTAAAAGAACTATTATTTTATGCTAATATTAGTGACTGTAAAATGGAAGAAGGAAGTATGAGATGTGATTCAAATGTCTCTATTAGTAAAGATGATACTTTTGGAACTAAAACAGAAATAAAAAATATAAGCTCTATTCATAATGTTGGTCTTGCTATAGACCATGAGATTAAAAGACAAGAAGAAATGTTAAATAATGGAGAGACTATTAAAGAAGAAACAAGACGTTTTCATGATAAACAAGGTAAGACTATTCTAATGAGAGTTAAAGAAACAGGTAATGACTATCGTTATTTTATTGAACCAGATATTCCTTACTTAGAACTTGCTGATGAATTTATTAATGATTCTTTAAGTACATTACCTTTATTACCTGATGAATTAAGAGAAAAATATAGTAAAGTAGGTCTATCTTCTTTACAAATAGAAAAACTAATTAATAATAGACCACTAAATGATTATTTCTTAGGACTACTTTCTTATAAGACTAACTATGTAACAGCAGTAAACTTACTATTATCAGATATCTCATCATACTTAAATAAACATAATAAAGTAATAACTGATACACATCTTTCATATGAAAAATTAGTTAGTGTTATTGAAGCTTTAGAAACAAAAGACTTATCTAATAAAAATATTAAAGACCTAATAGATTCCTTAATGGAAACAGATAAGAGTCTTGATGAGTTAAAGAAAGAATTTAAAATAGAAAATATTACTGATGATAGTTTTATTAAAGATATAATTACTAAAGTAATAGAAAATAATAGTGAAAGTGTAAATGACTATAAGAGTGGTCATGATAGAGCTTTGAAATACTTAATGGGACAAGTTATGAAAGAGGCTAAAGGAAGTGTTAATCCTAAGAAAGCTAGTGATATGTTAAGAGAAGCTTTAAATAAGTAATTGATAAAAATACTTATAAATTTAAATGCAAAAGGAGATATCATATGAAAAAAACTTTAATAATTATAATACACTTTTTATTAACAATTATTGCATGGACATCTTTTTTATGGCTTAGTTGGTCACTAATTGCAGTTCTATCATTAGGTCATATAGTATTATTAGAGTCATGCAATGGATGTTTTCTTTCTCATGCACAATTTAATGATAAGAATAAAAATAATACAGCTTTTTATGAATGGTGGTTTGAAAAAATAGGAATTAAAAATTATAATAGAAATAAGTTAAAAATATTCATGAGATATTGGGTCCCACTAATTATAGTTTTACTAGGAATAGTTCTTCAAGAAATTTTTAAAATTAATGTTTTAATTTAACATAATAAGTAATTGATAACTTTTAAATAATATTATATAATAATTATACTAGGAAGTGATGAATGTGAATAATTTTATTAAAAACAATAAGGTTACCGTTGTTGCTTTTATCATCTGTGTAATCTTTGTAATTTTAGTTTTTGCTCTTAAATTAACCTTCTTCCCTAATGAAGGAACTGCTATTTATGGAGATAGACTTGATGGAATAGAAGAAGTAGAAATAACTGATAAACAACAAGAAGATATTATTAAATCTTTAGAAGAAAAAGATGAAGTAAAAAATGCTGATACTGATATAAAGGGACGTACTTTAAATGTTCTTATAACTGTTAATGATGATGTGGAATTAGATTCATCTAAAGCTTTAACTTCATCTATTACTGAAAATCTAGAAGAAGATCAAACATCTTATTATGATATTCAAGTATTTATAAGTAAAGATAATGATGATACAAGATTTCCTATTATAGGATATAAACATCAAAATAAAGATGGATTTTCATGGACTAAAGATAGGTAGGAGGAATTATGAAGAAAAAAGTACTGATTATTCTTCCTCTTTTAGTTGTAGCAGTTGTTTTTGTAGGTGTCTTTATCTATTATAATAGAGAAGATGCTAAAACTTCTTTAACTGTTAATGAAAAAAAATGGGTTGAAGAAAATGATACAACTATGATCGATATAAGTGTTGTTAATGATTACCCTTTATATGGTCTTAATGGGGAAGGAGTATTTTTTAGCTTTTTAGATGATTTTGAGAAAAATGTAGGTTTAGAATTCAATAAAATAGCTTATTCTAAAGATGGTAAGATAGAAGATAATAATGGTTATAGTTTTAGAGTTTTAAATAATGAAGATGAACTATCTAATAATGATTTATTAATTGCAACAGATGGTTATATCGCTATTGGTAAAGAATATAGAAGAATTAATAGAGTAAGTGATATGTCTAATATTACTTTTGGTGTTTTTAATTCAGATATGGCAGAGGTTAGTTATTATTTAAAAACTGGTACTAATCTTGCTTATAAATCATATGAGACTATAGATGAGTTATTTACAGCATTAGATAATAGTGAAGTAGATATGATTATAATACCTAATATAATGTATCTAGATAAAACTATTGAGAATAATAGTTATTACATAAATTATTATTTTACAGAAATGTCTAAAAAGCTAGTTTTAACACTAAGTAGTGATAAATCTAATGCTAGACTTAATACTATTATTAGAAAATATTTTGAAAAATGGCAGACAGATAATTATGTAGATGAATATAATAATATTTATTTTGATTATTATATAGAAGAAAATAAAGTTAGTTCAGCTGATTCTACAGATTTAGTTAAGAAAAATTATGTCTATGGTTATGTAGAAAACTATCCATATGAAGTAGAAGTAGATGGTGTTGTTTCTGGTATAGCAGGAGAATATCTAAAAAGAATGAGTCGTCTTACAGATATAAGTTTTTCTTATAAGAAATATGGAAGTGTTGAAGCTTTAAGAAAAGCAGTAGAAAAAGGAGATGTAGATATCTATTTTGATTATTATAATCTTGCTTCTACAAATGATGATTATAAAGAAACAATATCTACTTTTATAGAAGACTATGTAATATTAGGTAGAAGAAGTGATAATCATGTTGTTAATTCTTTTGAAAGCTTAAAAGATGAAAAGATTGCAATATTAGATAATACATCATTATATGATTATTTTGAAAATAATAGCCGTAGTGATATAACGACATTTGATACAAATACTGAATTAGTAGAGAATGCTAATGATAAAATGATTGTAGTAGATAAAGAAGTATATAATCTTTATAAAAATACAACGTTTGAAAGTTATGATGTTTTATATCAAGATACTATGATGAATGATTATAAGTTTATGGTTAAGAATAATAATAATACTTTCTATAACTTATTTAACTATATAATTACTACTAATTCTTATTATAATTACCGTAATAATGGACTAGCAGATATTAGTAGATCAATAGTTGAAAGAAGTAGTTTTATGGGCTTATTCCTAATCATATTAGTAATAGTTTCTGTTCCATTAATCGCTTTAGTATTCCTTTATTTCTACTTTAAACATAAACATAAAGTAAAGAAAGTTAAGAAGGAAGATAGACATAAGTATACAGATTTACTAACATCACTAAAGAATAGAAACTACTTAAATAAGAAAGCTCCTGATTGGGAAGCTAGTAAGGTATATCCTCAGGGCATAGTTATAATAGATTTAAATAATGTTAAATATGTTAATGATAACTATGGACATGAAGAAGGAGATAAATTAATAGTAACTGCAGCATCAACACTAGTTAATACACAACTAGAAAACAGTGAAATAATTAGAACAGATGGTAATGAGTTCTTAGTATATTTAGTAGGTTACAGTGAAAGACAAGTAGAAACATATGCTAAAAAACTAGAAAAAGAAATGAAGAGTTTACCACATGACTTTGGAGCAAGTGTTGGTTATAGTATGATAGAAGATGATATTAAGACATTAGATGATGCAATTAATGAAGCAACACTTGAAATGATGACGAAAAAGCAAGGATTAAAGTAGGAGATAGAAATGAAGAAAAGCAAGAAAATGAAGATATTTTTAAGAAAAGTTATTTCAATAATAAAACTACCAGAAATGAGAATTCTTCCTGGTCAACTTGCTTTTTTTCTTGTTATCTCAATTATCCCATTAATCGCTTTAGTAGGAGCGATAGGTAGTGAATTTGGTTTACCTGCTACAAGTATTAAAGAAATATTAGAGTCAGTTGTACCAAGTGATGTTATAAATTACTTAATACCTGCTAATAATGGGGGAGACTTATTTAATTTTAATATGATAGTATTCTTTATCGCTGCCTTTATTCTTGCAAGTAATGGAACATATTCAATAATTAATACATCTAATGAAATATATAAAGTAAAAGATAGTAGTGAACTTAAAAGAAGAGGTAAGGCTATACTTATGACATTGATATTAGTAGTACTATTTCTATTCTTAATATTAGTTCCAGCTTTTGGAGATGTTTTAATAAAGATAATTACTAATTCTATTCATAGTGATAGTCTAACTAGTTTAGTTGAGAATACTTATAGACTTTTAGAACTTCCAATATCATTATTCTTAATATATTATAATTTAAAACTACTATATACAATCGCTCCAGATACTAAAATAAGTAGTAAAAGTACAATACCAGGAGCCTTATTTACTACTATTATGTGGTTAATAAGTTCTAAGATATATGCTTTTTATGTAGATTACTTTGCTAACTATAATGTCTTTTATGGGGCTATGTCTAATATTTTAGTATTATTAATCTGGGTTTACATCCTAGCTTACATTTTCACCCTTGGAATGTGTTTTAATGCTACAGGGGTAATACAAGAAACATTAAGACTTAAGAAAAGTGATATAGATGAAGCGATGAAGAAAGAAAAGTAAGTTGTCTTTTCTTTTTTTTCTTGCTATAATAATTAAAAACACGTAAAGGAGAAGGTTGAAAAAAATATCTAAAAAATAAACACGCAAAAAAGATTTTGTGAAAAAACGCAAAAATTCGTGTTCATAATAATTATCGACAAAAATAAATGAGTTGTGGCATTGACTGTAAATCTCCACTTGAAAACTTGAGAATTGTTTTACCAAAGTTAAGGTTTCGTGCTCATAAAAGTAGAATAATAATCTACAGGCTACACTTATTTGTACTCTAGAGATAAACGACACATATAATTATACGGGTTTAAGAAACATTTCTTAACACCACTCACCTCACCGTGCTCTGTAGTTTACCAACAACTGATAGTTATTATAAATGATTTTAGGTATAAGTCAACTTTTCATCTCAATTTGTGCCTTTCAGAGGACTGGAAGGACGATAGAAAGGAATGTTAGAGAATTATGAAAGTAATAGAAACAATCGATAATATAGATTTTATTTATGAAAAGGAAAAAATAATAATGAATAGAAGTTTGATATTTAGAAACAAAAAGTTGAAAGATGGTAATGATAATGAAAAATGAAATTATTAAAGAAATATTAAAAAAATGTGATATTAGCTATTCTAACTTAACTAAATCAAAATCAGGATTTACTAATAATGTATATTTTATAGATAATTGTTATGTTATTAAGTTTTCTAATAATGAAATTATTAAAGAAAAATTGGAAAAAGAAATAACAATCTATAAAAATTTAAATTTATCTTATATTCCAAAATATATAACCAGCGGAAACTATAATGATTATAAATATTTAATAATTACCAAAATAAATGGCAAAAATTTATATTCAATATGGCATACTTTATCAGAAAAAGAAAGAACAAATATAATTATTGAGATTGCTAAAACAGTAAAATCATTTCATCAAATAAATGGGGATTTTTTAACTGGATACAATGCTGTTTCTTTTAGGAAATATATAAAAAGTGAACTATCAGAAATAATAGAAAAATTACAAAAGTTAAATTTAAATGTAGAATGTTTGCAAGATATATTAAACAAATCTTTTGATAAATTATTTTGTGATATTAAAATTGGATTAGTTTATAATGATATACATTTTGATAATTTTATATATGATGGAGAAAAACTTTATTTAATTGATTTTGATAGAACGATTATTTCGTCACTTGATTATGATATGATGATTTTTAAAACCATGTGTGAAAATCCTAGCAAGTTTGCTAATGAAGAAGATGAAGATAATATTATTGATACTGAATATGAAAAAATTTATCAAATCTTTAAAGAAAATTATAAAGAATTATTTGCTAATAAGTTCACAGATGATAGAATATTTATCTATCAATTTATTTACTTAATTAATCAAGCATTTAAATGTAATAATAAAAAATGGATTAAACAAGAATTACAAAAATTTAATTTATATTTTATCAAAAGTTAGTATATTTACATAAGTGTTATTATTACGAAAATTCGTAACTTTTTTATTACTTTTTCTCTTGCGTTATAGAAATTAATATGATACTATATTTTTAGGAACATTTAATAGTTGGGTGGTTACCAAACTCTATAAATAGAGGGAGGTGATGTCAATGAACAAGAAAGATTTTCTAATTTTTTCTTTAGTAATGATTATCTTCCTTTTACTATTCTTACTATTTATAGTACTAATATAAAGGAAAACCACCTAACTTAGCAATGATTTAGGTGGTACCAACTTTTATTATTGTAACACTCAACATGCGAATATTAAGTGTTCCTTTTATAGTGTATGAATTTTTTCTTACATATACATCTTATCACATAAGTAACTTTTATGCAAGTATCATAAATGAATTTATATTAATTATTATCACTTTCTAAATATCTTACATAATATTTGTTAAAGGCTAAGTTATTAGTAAGTATTATTGTTACGAAAATTCGTAACTTTTTTATTACTTTCTCTCTTGCGCTATAGAAATCAATATGATACTATAGTTATAGGAACATTTAATAGTTGGGTGAAGCCTCAGAAAGGAGGTTTATAATGAACAAGAAGGATTTTCTAATTCTATCTCTAGTAGTTATGCTATTTCTTCAAGAAATTTTAATGCTCTTTATGATTTGCCCTTAAAATAGAAGAATCCACCTAACTCAAGCGATGTTTAGGTGGTTCTAATAAAAACAATTAATTAGAGGCACACTCAACACTGCAATATTAAGTGTTCCTTTTATATTTTATGTAAATTTCTTTTACATATACATCTTATCACATAAGTAACTTTTATGCAAGTATCTTAAATGCATTTATAAAGTAAAATTAATTATTATCACTTTCTAAATATCTTACATAATATTCATCAAAGGTTAGGTTGCTAGCTTTTATTTTTTGCGCTAATTCAACACCTACATATCTATAATGCCAGGCTTCAAAAGTATAGGTAGTAATATCTTCTTTATCTTTAGGATATCTTAAAATAAAACCATAATTAGCAGCATTTTCTAACATCCAGTTATACTCATCAGTATTTTCAAAATTATTAAAATTATCAAATGCTCTTGTTACGTCAACAACTAATCCTGTTTGATGTTCTGAATATCCTGGCCTTGCAGAGTAGGTGTCAGCATTTTCTACACCATCATTTTTTACATAATTATTATATAGATTCTCTTGATAAGAGTAAGTTCGATAAGCAGAAGCTACTCTAATATTCATACCATCATTTTTAGCATCACTTATTAATCTTTCAAGATTATCTTTCGCTTCACTAACTAAGTAAATACCACTTTTAGAATAACTATTATCAAGTAGTTCAAGATTATTAGGAATATAACTACTATCTAAATAATTAAATTTATTAACTAGTAAATAATTAGTATTTAAATTAGTAGAAGGAATAGTATCAGTATAAGGATCTTTATCTAAATTTAAGTTAACTCTTGTAACAATATCTTCTATAGAAAGATCAGAATTATTAGTTTGATAAGCTTTATATCTTTCAAGATTTTCTTCCTTATAATAAGATAATTTACTAAACTCATTATCTTCTTCTTTAGTTATTTCTTCCTTAGTTTCATTTTCTTTAACTTCTTTAATATCTTTATCTTTACTATTAGTATTAAATAAGAAAATCATAAGAATAATAAAGATAATAACAATAATACTACTTAAAATAATAATAATTTTTTTCATATATAAACACCTTACTTAATTTTATTACGTTCAACCTTTATTAATACCATAATATCATATTTTTAATAATTTTAATATAATTAGATAATCATATTTAAATAATGTTAGCATAGCCTTTATTAGGAGTTGATTTAATGAAAAAGGCATTTTTATTAATTATGTTATCTATACTTTTAATACCATGTTTTGTTAAAGCAGAAGAAGCGAATAGTAATACAGAAATAAAGGAAGAAAATATTACGGAAAACAATAGTGAAGAATCTACTGATATAGAAGATAATACAAAAGATGAAGAGAATAATACTTTAAATGAAGATGAAAATACAACTGAAAATAATACTACTACTGAAGAAAATACAAACAGCGAGAATACTACTGATACATCCCTTATTCCTAATGCTACTGCTGGTATTTTAATGGATGCCACTACAGGAGAGATAATTTTTGAAAAAAATAAAGATGAACAAGTTGCAGTTGCCTCTATGACTAAGATGGTCGCTCAGATTATAATACTTGAACAAATTGAAGCCGGTAAGATTAAATGGACTGATATAGTAACGGCAAGTGCAAATGCTTCAGGTATGGGAGGTAGTCAGATTTATTTAACAACAGGAGAAGAAATGACTGTTGAAGATATGATGAAAGGTATATCTATGGCTAGTGCAAATGATGCTACGGTTGCTATGGCTGAGTTTATTGCAGGAACAGAAGTAGAATTTGTAGAGATGATGAATAAGAAAGTTAAAGAGTTAGGCCTTAAAAATACTTACTTTAAAAACTGTACAGGACTAGATGAAGAAGGACATTACTCAAGTGCTTATGATATGGCTATAATTGCAAGAGAACTTTTAAAACATGAAAAGATTTTAGAATTTTCATCAGTTTATGAAGATTACTTAAGAGAAGATACTGATAATAAGTTCTGGTTAGTTAATACTAATAAACTAGTTAGATTTTATGAAGGTGCTGATGGATTAAAAACAGGTCATACTGATGCTGCCAAGTACTGTCTAGCAGCGACTGCTAAAAGAGATGATTTAAGACTTATCGCTATTGTTTTAGGAGAAGAAAACAGTCAGACTAGGAATAGTGAAGCGATGAGTTTACTTGATTATGGATTTAACAACTATAAAATAGAAATATTAAAGACTAAAGATGATATCGTAAAAGAAATCAGTTTAGATAAAGCGACTAGTTCTAAGATTAGTTTAGTACCACTTAACGATATAGCCATTCTTTCAAAGAAAAGTGCAGATACTAAAAAATATACTTATGATATAAAAGTAACTAATAATAATCTACCTTTAAAAATAGGAGATGAAGTAGGTAAGATAATAGTTAAAGATAGTAATAATAGCAAAGTTAAAGAAGAAGTATTAACAGTAACAGAAAATGTAGATAAGCTTAACTTTTTAGAACTCTTAGGAAAAACTCTAACAGATATGATGGTTGGTAATATGAATTTTGTATAGACTAGCTTAATTTAAGTTAGTCTTTTAAAATTTTAATATATAAATAATTAAATTAATGGTATACTATAAGTAATAAAATGAGCGAGGTGAGAAGAGTGATATTATCTAAAATAAATTCAATTATTACAGAGGATTATTTAAAGAATACTAAAGAAAATCTATATTTTGAAAGAAAAAGAGCAAAGGTTAGTATTCAAGATTTAGCTAATGAGATAGCGTCTTTTTCAAATGCCAATGGAGGAGTAATAGCAGTAGGAATAACTGATGATGGAAAGATAGAAGGCTTTAATAATTATGGAATTAATAAGTTAAATGATTTTCAGAAAGTTGTTACTAACTATTTAAGTCCTACACCTAATTATAAAACAGAATTAATAGAAGTAGAGAATATTAAAAATGAAAAAGATAATATTCTATTATTTCATATTGAACCTGCATTAAACTTTATTGTTAGAAATAATAAAGATGAAGTTTATTTAAGACAAGGAGATTCTTCTATAAAATTAAATGCTGAACAAGTAAGAAGTTTGGAGTATGAGAAAAGGGAAAGAAATTTTGAATCTGAAGTTTTAAATATGTCTAGTACTGATGATATTGATTTAGAAGTTATGGAAATTTATAAAGATAAAATAGGTGCTACTAATCTTTCTAATGAACAAGTATTAAAAGCAAGAGGTTTTTTAGTTGAAGATAATGGAAAATTATGTTTTACAAAGGCAGGTATGCTTTTATTTGGTAAAAATCCATCAGTATATTTACCTAGTGCAAGAGTAAGAGTTTTAAAGTTTGAAGGAATTAATTTTCAAGTAGGAACAGAGATGAATATAGTTAAAGATAGGACTTTTGATAAGTGTTTATATAAAACGTTGGAAGAAGCAAGAAATTTTATTAATTCTCAGTTAAGAGAGTTTACACATCTAAATCAGAATGGTATATTTGAAACAGTTCCAGAATATCCAGAGTTTGCATGGTATGAGGGATTAGTTAACGCCGTGACTCATAGAGACTATTCTAATACAGGAGAATATATTATAGTAAAATTATTTGATGATAGATTAGAAATATTAAGTCCTGGTAAACTTAGTGGATTTATTACTTTAAAAAATATGAAAACAGAACGTTATTCAAGAAATCCACAGATTGCAAGAGTTTTAACTGAATTTGGTATTGTCAGAGAATTAAATGAAGGTGTAAAAAGAATATATAGCGAAATGCAAAGATTTTATTTAAAGGATCCTATTTATTCTGAGCCTAATCAACATTCAGTTTTGTTAGTTCTTGATAATAATATAGTTATGAGAAGTAAAAGAAAAAATGAGACAATGTTAAAAAATAGTGAAATAGAACAGAAATGGGAAAATTTAAATTATCAAGAAAGACAAGTATTACAGGCAATATATGATAAAGGGGAAATTACTTCGTTAGAAGTTGCAGAAATCATTGATAGAGGAAAGACAACTGCGGTTAAGTTGTTAAATAGATTAGTTGATTATGATTTGATAGTTTGGACAGGTACTACAAAAAAAGATAGTTATGGGAGATACATTATTAAATAGTAATATAACTATTTAATAATGTTCAGAGCTGCTCACTTCTGTTCAGAGCTGTTCACTTCTGTTCAGAGCTGCTCACTTCTGTTCAGAGCTGTTCACTTCTGTTCAGAGCTGTTCACTTCTGTTCAGA
>CAMMQC010000020.1 GCA_946498975.1 uncultured Mycoplasmatota bacterium | reverse complement strand
ATTTAAAATACTTAGTACTAAATTTAGAAACAACTTAAAATATTTTGCATCTTTTACAGTTTTGATTTGTGCTCTTTTTAATTTAGATATTGCCTAATTTTAGTTTCCGAACAACTCTACTTATTACTATTGTTATTGCTTTCTTTTTATTATTATCTTTTTCCATACTTACTTCGCTCCTATACCTTTTAGTATATACATTTTGCTATTCTTAATACTTTTTATTCTTATAATTAGATTATAAAACACAATGTAGGGGTAATGCAAGTAAGTTATTTATAAATTACAATCTGTTTACAAAATATATTATCCAAATAAACTTTTATAAAGAAAAGCATCCTTATGTAAGTAAAGCCTTTATGATAATGAACAAATGCAGAAAATGCTTCTAAATACCGCTCGTAATTGGGGTTACGATGATGGTAAAGAGAGGGAAAAGCTGAAGGACTTGAAGCTGGTGCTAAAGCAGAAAAAATCTCTATTACAAAAATCTTCTAAATATAGGCATATCTAATGAAGATATAATGAAAGTTACTGGTTTAAGTATAGAAGAACTTGAAGAGTTAAATAAAGAAGCCTAAGTGCTTCTTTATTTATTGCATAATCTGGAAATGATTTCCTGAATCTAGATATAAATAGCCTTTCTTACCTTCTAATTGTGGTAAAACATCATTATAATAGTTTAACCTTTCAAATTTAGTAATAGTTATATAAACACTATTGCCATCATCCATATATAGTAAAAATCTATCTTCATCGAACTCATTAGGATCATACTTAATTTCACTAATTTTTTCTCTAATACTTAAATCGACTCTTTTATAATATTTAATAAAACTATTTAATTTTTTATTAGGAATCTCATTAATTAATCTAGGTATAGTATAAGGAATCTCTTTATCAAGAGTTATCTCATCTTTATTCTCTAATACATATTTACCATTATCTTCTCTTTTATAAAGTATTTCATATTCATCTACATTTATCTCTATTATATGATAAAAACTTCTATTAATATCAACATTCTTAATAAGTGGATTTTCTTTTATATTATTTTTCATAGTTATATTTAATGTTTTATAGAAACTAGGATAATCTGTAAGTCCTGCTAGATCTATTATTTCATCATCACTTAATATTTCATTACCAGTAATTATAATATTTTTAACTTTAGTATCAAGAATAAATAAGCATACAAAAACTATTACAGCGATTACTATAATAAATATTAAAAATGGTAATAGTCTTAATTTTTTCTTCTTGATTACTTTAGCCATATATCACACTTACTCCCAATTTACAAATTCTTGTTCTACTCTTAAATCTATTCCATAATGTTCTTTAACTGCATCTTTTACAAATAGTATTAAATCATGGATATCTTTAGCACTTGCATTACTTTTATTAATTATAAAATTAGCATGTATTTCACTAACTTCTGCTCCTCCTTTAGTAAGTCCTTTAAGTCCTAAATCTTCTATTAACTTACCTGATGGATCGGCATTAGGGGGATTTCTAAAGACACTACCTGCACTAGGATAATTTAGTGGTTGTGATTTAACACGTCTTTCTCTTCTATCTTTAACAACTTCTTCTAAAGCATTTTTATCTCCTTTTTGTAAGCTTAAAGTTGCTTCTAAACATATATAGTTAGGATGAGTCTGTAAGAAACTACTACGATAATGAAAATCCATTTCTTCATTAGTTAGAGTTATAATTTTTAAATCATCTGTTAAAACTTTAACAGTTCTAGTAATATAACCCATATCACTTTTATAAGCCCCAGCATTCATATAAACTGCTCCCCCAATTGTTCCAGGGATACCACAAGCGAACTCTAGTCCTGCTAAACCTTTTTTAATAGATTCTCTTGCTACTTTCATTAAACTTGCTCCCGCGCCACAAGTTACTTTGGTACCAAAGAACTCTATTTTATCAAACTCATCTAACTTAATTAAAATTCCTTCATAAGTCTTATCACTAAATAATAGATTACTTCCATTACCAAGTATTTTATACTTAATATTATATTTTTTTATTAACTTACATAATAATACTAACTTATCAGTATTTTTAGGATATATTATCGCTCTTACTAATCCTCCTACTTTATAAGTAGTAAATTTACTAGCGAAAACATCTTTTTGAATCTTACCTATATCATTAGATTCTACTTCTTTTAAAAACTCCTTCATCTTACTCATCCCTAACTAATTTTAAAATCTCTTCATATATTCTAGTTGCACTATCTGTTACTCCTCTTTTTAACATAGCACTCCTCATACTCTTTAACTTTTCTTTATCATTAAGAGTCTTATCTAATAGATTAACTAAACTATCTTTATTAAAGTCTTCCTCTTTAAGGATAATACATGCTCCATCATCTTCTAGACTCTTAGCATTTACATACTGATGATTATTAGTAACATATGGACTAGGTACCATAATAGCAGGTAGTCCTATACTTGTTATTTCTGCAATAGTACTAGCACCACTTCTAGTTACTATTAAGTCTGTATCTTTCATTAGTCCTAACAAATTATCCACAAAAGGAACTAGTTTTACATTACTACTTAGTTTTATATCTTTATAATCATCATAATAGTTTTTACCTGTTATTAATAAGACTTGATAATCTTTATTTTTAAATAGAGGTAATGTCTCTTTTAACTTTTTAGTCATTGTTAAAGATCCAAGTGAACCCATAACTATTATAACAAGGGCTTTATCTTTTTTAAAGCCTAAGGTTGTTTTACTAATCTTTTCTATATCTTTAATCTGTTCACTACGAGGATTTCCTGTATAGATTGTTTTATCTTTTGGAAAGTCTTTAATACTCTCTTTAAAAGATACTAATACTTTATCTACATATCTTGATAGGAATTTATTGGAAACACCTGGTATAGAGTTTTGTTCATGAATAATTGTTTTTATATTAAGTTTAGATGCAGAGTATATAACTGGTGCTGATATATAACCACCAAAGCCTATAACTACATCTGGTTTATACTTAACTAACTCATTCTTAGCTTTCTTTACGGCTCTAAAATATGTTTTCATAACATCTATATTCTTAAAGATATTCTTTCTATTTAATCCTTTCATTTCTATTCCTACATAAGGTATTCCTTCTTTTGGTATAATATCTTTTTCCATTCTATCAGTAGTACCAATATAAAGAATCTCTACATCTTTATCTTTTTCTTTAAGTTTAGATATTAATGCTAAAGCTGGAAAAATATGTCCCCCTGTACCTCCTGCTGTTATAACTACTTTCATTTTTAGTCATCCTTCCTATTATAAGATATGTTTTTAGTTTATTTATTGTACTTAAAGATTAATTCTTCAAATTCATTTTTAATACTTTCAAGTCTTTCTTCAGTTGATGCTTCAAATCTTGCTGTTAAGTTTGGACCTGTATTAGATGCTCTTACACTAGCCCAAGAATCATCAAAAGTTACTCTAACTCCATCTATATTATTATAAGTATAACCTTTTTCTTTGCAATAGTCTTCTATCTTTTTAACTACATCAAACTTAATCTCATCAGTAGTCTTATATTTAGTCTCTGGAGTAGAATAATATCTATTAATACCATCAAGTAATTCATCTATACTCTTATTAGTATTAGATAGTATCTCTAATAATCTAAGTCCTGCATAAATACCACTATCAAAGCCTAAGAATTTATCTCTAAAGTAAACATGTCCTGATAATTCTCCTCCAAATGCTAAATCAAGTTCTTTAACTTTCGCTTTAGTATAAGAGTTACCTGTTCTATAACAGCAAGGTGTTCCTCCTAATTTATTTATTTCATCTTCTAGACTCTTACTACATTTAACATCATAAAGAAATGTCTTATTACTTACTTTATTAATAATATCTCTAATAATTATAATCATATAATAATCTATTGGTATAAACTTACCACTACCTGAAATAACTCCTACTCTATCTCCATCTCCATCAAAAGCAAGACCAACATCAAAGTTTTTCTCTAAAACAGTCTCTTTTAACTCACTTAGATTACTTTCAATAGAAGGGTCTGGATGATGATTAGGAAAACTTCCATCACTTACACCATTAATGATGGTATAATCTACATTTACTCTTTTAAAAACATCATCTAATAGTATTGATGTAGTTCCATTACCAGGATCAAGTACTACTTTAACTTTTCTTTTACCAAAAGATAAATTATCGGTTAAGGCACTTAAATAATCTTCTTTTACATCTTTTCTAGTAATAGAACCTTCACCATAATGAAAATTACCTTTCTTTATGTAATCATAAAAGTCTTTTATTTCTTTTCCTTTAGCATTATCATAATTTTTAAAGGCAAATTTAAAACCATTTTCATCTTTAGGATTATGACTTGCAGTTATCATAACTCCAGAATCTATTTTTAAATTTATACAGGCGAAATAATACATTGGTGTAGTACAAAGTCCTATATCAGTAACATTAACTCCTGTTTCAATTAATCCTTGTACTAAAGCTTGATGTAAGTCAGGTGAAGATAATCTATTATCATGACCTACTACACATCTATCTTTACCAAGTTCATATAACTTACTACCAAAACCTACACCTATAGTGTAAGCAGTATCAACATCAATATCAGTAGGAACAACTCCTCTAATATCATAACCTCTAAATATATATTTATTTATATCTTCTTTTATCTTCATAAATATTCCTCTTTCTAATCTATAATTTTATTTTTCTTTTTACTTATACTTTTAATACTATATCTTTTTAACTTACTAAGGGGATTGTTATAATCACTAATATTAATCCATGGGAAAGCATTTAACATATGTCTAACAAAGAAATTAGTCTTAATATCACGCTTTTTAGTAAGTTCTTCTCTAATTATCTTTGTAAGTTCTGCAGTTACATCACGACTTTTAAATTTAAGAGTTGATACTTTTACTTGATATAAAGTCGTAATAGTAATAACAACATCTACTAAGAATATAACCATTAAGACGATAGATATTATTCTTAAAGCTAATAAAGGAAGTTTATCTAATATAGATACAACTAAAGGATTAAGAACATAAGTAAAGAAAACTCCTCCTACTCCAAATAGAAAAGCATTTCCTAAACATACTCTTCCTTCTATGTTAAACTTCCTATCACTATAATCCCACCATCTAGCTTTAAATATCTTTTCTAAAACATAACTAGTAATATATTCAACTGTTGTACAAACAAAGGCACTCATAACAAAGACGGTAAAAAAATCATCTTTATATCTAATAATGAAAGATCCCATTAAAAGACATGATATACCATATATAGGTAAATATGGCCCCAAAAAGAAACCTCTATTTAAAACTAGTTTTTTAGAATTTAAAGAGCAACTAATAATCTCTATAATATAACCAACAAATGAATAAATTATAAATAAAAGAAAAACATAACAAACTGTATCTAGCATAACAACACCTATCCTATAAACATACCTATAAGGGCAATAATAACACCAGTAACTAATCCTATAATAGTAATTTCCTTATTAGTAGTTTTCTTTACTTTAGGATATAACTCAAAGATAATAATATATAAAAGCATACCTATAGTAAGTGCTAATAAGGAACCTATTACAATATCACTTACAGTATTAATATTTAATAAGTAAAGTAGTAATCCTCCTAAGAAGCTTGATATAAATAAGGAAATTATACAGAATAGATACTTACCTGTATTTTTATCACTATTTAAAGTAGTAGTAATAATTATTCCTAAAGGTATATTATGGAGTCCTACTCCTAAAGCCATCATAATACCTAAATTAATATCGTTAGCAGCAGTTAAATAAATAGCCATACCTTCTACAAAATTATGGATGATTAAGGCAATTGTTGCAAGAACACCGATATGAACAATATTTTTCTTCTCTTCATTTTTTGTCATCTTGGCATCTTCATGTTCAGGAACAAAGTCATCTATTATTTTAAAGATTAAGAGTCCTAAACAAGTAAATAAAATAAATAGATAAATATGTTTAATACCTAAATGTTCTATAGTATGTCCTAATAAATCTACTAATATTAACATTGTTAGAATGGAAAGGGCAAAGGCAAAGATAAAGTCTAAGACCTTCTTTTGTTTCTTTAAAAAGAATGCTATTATAACTCCTATAATTATAAAGAATCCTAATAGGAAAGTTATAAATAAAGCAAGAGTATTATGCATAAGTTATCACTCCTCATCTATATCCATAAAGATATTTAATTCATCCTCCGTTGGAAAATCTTTTAATAAGTTATTAGGAAGTTCATTAAATATTTTATACTCACTAACTCCTACTGGTTTATTAATGTATTTTAAAGTATAGTCTACTATTTTATTGCTCTTACTAGAACATAAAATAATACCTATAGATGGATTATCATTATCATCTTTTACTTGTTCATCTAAAGCAGTCAAATAAAATCCCATTTTGCTACCAAATTCAGGTTTGAACTTTCCTACTTTAAGTTCTACTGCAATATAACATTTTAATTTAATATGATAAAATAACAAATCTATATAAAAATCTTCATTATCCACAGTAATTTTATATTGATTGCCAACAAACGAAAAAGCCACTACCTAATTCTAATAAAACTTTTTTTAAACGTTCTATCATTTTATTTTCAAGTTCTCTTTCTTTATAGTCTTCTGTTAATTCAATCAAATCAGAGACATAAGGTTCTTTCATAATGTTATTAGCAAGATCACTATTTCCTTTTAAAGTTAAATTAAAGTTATTGTGTTTAACATTTTCTACTTGTCTTTTATATAAATCAGTATCTATTTGATAAATTAGAATGTTTTTAGACCATCCTTCTTCTAAACATTTTTCCATATACCATTTACGAATAGTTTTATCTTTTACTTTTTGCATTAAAGTAATATTATGTTTCCAAGGTAATTTTGCACCTAGGTGCAAAAATTCATCATCATCTTTATATTCTTCATAAAAAGCTTTCATATAATTTAAATTACGAACAGAAAAACCTTTTAAAGTAGGAAAAGTATCTTTTAATTCTAAAGCTATGTTTTCTACAAATTTATTTCCCCAAGTAAAGTTTTCACTAATTATTTTCCCAATTCTATAATACAAATTAACTAAATTAGTATTGGCATTTATCATAATTTCTAACTGTGTATCTTTAACATCTTTCTTTATATCATCACATATTTCTCTAAATGATTTATCTAGCATAACTTTCTACCTCCTTAAAATATTACTGTTAAAATAACAATTATAGCAAGGATAATACGATAAATCATAAATAGTTTAAAGTCATGTTTTTTAAGATATTGTAGTAAGAATTTAATACAAATTAAACCAGTAACAAATGATACAATAATTCCTAAAATAAAGATAGCTGCATTTTCCATAATTAGAGATACTGCTCCATCATCAAATAATTGTAGAACACATGCTCCAAGGACAACTGGTGCTGATAAATAAAATGAAAACTTAGCGGCACTTTCTCTATCTACTTTTAAACATCTTGCACTAGCGATAGTTGTACCACTACGAGAAAAACCTGGTATTAGGGCAAAGACTTGAGAACAACCAATAATAATAGCATCTTTAAAAGATATTTCTTTTGTATTCTTCTCTTCTTTACAGTTTTTATCTACTAAATAAATGATAACACCCATAACTATTAAGGCAGTAGCGATTAATAAGTAATTAGTCCTAATAGCATTTTCTATTGTCTCCTCAAATAAAACTCCAACAATTGCTGCAGGGATAGTTGCAACTACTATTTGCCAAAATAATTTACCATCTTTATCTTTAACACCTTTAGTAAAACCTTTTATAACCATGTTTAAAAAGTCTTTAAAGAAGAATACTGCTATCGCTAACAAAGTACCTAAATGAAGTGCTAAATCAAAACATAAAGCTACTTTACTAGACATATCAGCACCTATTCCAAAAAGGTCTCTAAATATAATTAAATGAGCACTACTTGAAATAGGTAAAAACTCCGCAATTCCCTGAATGATTCCTAAAATGATTGTATTAATAATATCTGTCATAATTAACCTCTTTTCTACTAGTTAAGTATACCATTAAAATATGATAAAAGAAAGTAGAATAAAACTATTAGACATTTATAAACACAAGAAATTTATCTTAAATTAATAAAGGGACTGAGCAGAAATGAATATTTCTATTTTTTACTCAATCCCTTAATGTTTACTTACTACATCAATGCTGTTATTTGTTTTTTAGAAAGCCCTGTCGCTTTCATTATATCTTTAACAGATAAATTCATTTTAAGAAGATTCTTTGCAATAGTTTTTTTCTCATTATTAGCCCCTTCTTTTCTAGCAGAATTTACTTCTTTCTTATGTACTATCTCTGCATCATAAAGCATTCCAAATTTATCATCTAAACCTAATTCTTTTAACTTCTCCATAATTATCCTCCCTTCTTCTAAATCACCTACTATTTTTTCCATCTCTTCGTAAGAGTTTGCTGTTAACATAGATAAGTAAGTTTCATATTTGTTAGTTCCATTATATCTTATTCCTTTGTAATTTAAAAGATATATATCTATAATATTTAAATTTTTTAATATTTTTGCATATTTGGGATCTTGCAACTTATAATCTATTAAACTATTACCTTTCTTGCCATCATTTCCTACTTTATTATTTAAATTAATTTGGGTTACATATCTTTCATCATAATCTTCTCCTGATAAGTAACCATAACCCGCTAATCTTAAAGCATAGTATAGATTCTTTGTTAAAGTGTATTCGTGAATAAATTGATTTAATTCTAGATTAATAATTTGTTTTCCTTTTTCATAAATTAAATCTGCTCTATAATCTTTAATTTTATTACCAGTATTCATTTCTGGGTCAACTAACTTATATATTGTTAAATCAATACCAGTTTTAAATCTAATAATATCTTCATAGAACCAACTATAACGTTTATCTTTAAGTAAAGCTTTAGCAGTTGTATCTGCTAATAAGGAAATAAATCTTGGGAATTTATTCATATAATTCCTCCTTCTGCAATACTTATAGCACACTCTATAAATGATTGCAAAAAGGCAATTTGCAAAATTCAAGAAAAATAAGTCTTCAATTTACTATTTTCTCTAGATGAATTTTAAATATTCATATCAAAAATTACTTGAATTTATAAAATTTATGCTTTTTTAAGAAATTTTAAATTTCCTCCTTTCGCCATCTTTTATACATCGCCTCTTATATTTATATATGTATCACAATAGATAACTTGTGTCAATAGAAAATAGGTAAAAATTAGGTAATATTCTGAATACTATTATTAAAAACAAAAAATTAAAAAATAGTCAAAAGAAATAGTATAGCCTAAACTATACTATTTCTCAAAACTTGCCATTATTACAGGCACAACGTTTTTCTTACGAGAAACACAATCTTGTAAGTACTCACCTTCACTAATATCTTTATCATAGGCCATATCCATTATATCTTTAGCTTTCCTATTAAATAGGACATAAGAACCATTCTTAATAATATCTGTTATATATAAAGCAATTAATGAATAGTTATTACCTTCTGCTTCTCTATCTAAAGTATCAAGATATGAATCCATATCTTTTTTAATATCATCAAAGTTAGTAGTAAAGAATTGTCCTATACCTAAAGTCTTATCATCTACAGTATATAGTTTAAAGTCATTATATAGTACATCTTCATGACTCATACCATCAAGTGATGTACCTGCCTTAATTAGATTAAGTCCATATTCTTCATAATTAACTTCAGCAATACTAGATAACTCTTTAACTGCTTTTCTATCTAATTCTGTAGTTGTAGGTGATTTAAGGATTAAAGTATCTGATAGAATTCCTGATAACATCATACCTGCTATTTCTTTAGGTATTTCAATGTTTCTTTCTTTATATAAAGAATAAATAATTGTATTACTTGAACCTACTGCCATATTTCTAAAGTTAATAGGACTAGTAGTAGATAGACTACTTAAGTTATGATGATCTACTATCTCAACAATCTCTGCTTCTTCTAGACCTTCAGCACTTTGTTTTGCTTCATTATGGTCTACTAATATTACTTTCTTAGGATTTTTAGAATCTAAATCAGTAATTCTTAATAGTCCTAAACATTTACCTGTTTTCCCATTAATAACTGGATAGTTAGTATGTCTTAATTTCTTATTAACGTCTAATATATCATCAACATAACTATTTTCATCAAAGTAAACTGCATCTTTAGTAGTTCTTTCCATTGTTCTAATGTAGTTAGCTAAACCAATTAATTTAGCGATATGATAAGTATCATAACTACTTCTAATGATATTAACTCCATTTTCTTTAGCAAGTTCAATATGTTTATCTTTAATTTCACTAAATCCTGATAGAATAATCATTTTAACTTTAGAATTAACAGCATATTCTATAACACTATGTCTGTCTCCAACTATTAAGATATCATCGCTAGTTAGTTTAACTGTATTAATAAAGGTGGTACTACGATATGCTGCTGCTAATATATTACCAACAACTTCATCATCTGCTCTATTTACTTCTTCAGCATTTAAAACATTAAGTAAGTTATCATAACTAGTTTCAAGTTTCTCTACTTTAGTATTAATAAAAGTATGAGCTAAGTCTTTAATTGTTACTATTCCTTTAAATTTATTTTTATCATCAACTATTGGTACACCAGTTAAACCTTCATTTAACATATAAATATAACTATCAAAGATAGATTTCTTTTCATTTAAGAAATAACCTTTATGATAATTAACATCTTTAAGTTGTAATTTAACATCATTTAAGTAAGCAGGTTCTTTTACCTTAAAGTATTTTAGGGCATATTTAGTCTCTTTATTAATTGCACTAAGTACACGAGGTTCTACATTAAAACCTAACTGTTTTTTTAAATAAGAATAACTTATCGCTGCACTAACTGAGTCTGTATCAGGTTTACGATGTCCAAAAACATATATTTTTTCCATATTACTCCTTCTTTCTACCAGTAGATTATATCATATTTTCTTTATATTGCAAAGGATTAAATAGGATTAACATGAATTACAGTTAAATATATTTCATCAAACTTTTCAAGTTCTCGTTCAATTTTATTAGCAATAGCATGAAATTCATACGTTGACATATTACCATCCACAAAGATAGTAAAAGATATTTGATATTTATATCCTACTGGTGTGGCATTAAAGTGAGTTATTTTCTTTACTTCACTATATTTCTTAACTACTTCTAAAACTTTATCTTTTGTATCATTATCTATAGCTTTATCCATTAAGACATCATAACTTTCTTTAAAGATTTTAAGGCCACTAATTAATATCCATAAAGCTATTAAGACACCTACTAAACCATCTACAAAGTATATACCAAAACTAGTTAATATAATTGCTAGTAAGTTAATACTAGTAACAATAGCATCATATAAATGATCTTTTGAGTTATCTTTCAAAAGTAAACTATTTAGACTTTTAGATAGTTTATTAGTATAGAAATATAAAGATAATTTAATTATTATAGTAATAATACAAACTACTATTAGCATATATGAAAAGGTATAATCGCTTTTAACTAGAATTGATTCTAGTGAGTCTTTAAATAGAGTGACTACTACTACAATAATAACAATACTTATTAAAAGAGAATAAATATATTCTGCTTTACCATGACCAAGGTTATGATCATCATCACTTGGTTTACTTGCTATTTTATTACCTATTAATGTCATAAGAGATGAGAAAATATCTCCTAAACTATTAATAGCATCGGCCATCATCGCTTGACTTGAAGTAAAGAATGAAGCGATAAATTTAATTACAAATAAAAATAAATTAAAAAATATTCCTAAAAAACTTGCTATTTTAGTAGCTTTAAATCTTTGCATAACATCATACTCCTAATTAATTATATTATTATTTAATAGTATCTACTCGTGTTTTTAATGTCTTAACTAATCTTTTTTCTAACATACTTCTTTCTCTTAGAAGAAAGTCTACTGGTGTTACATCTTTATTTTTTCTAATAAATTTATTATAACTTGCTTTATGATTTTTAACAAACTCTTCTGCTTCATCAAATAGTCTCTTTTCTTTAATGCACTCTAAATCCATTTTATATCTTTTTAATGCTTCTTTATAAGGAACTCTAACTGCTATTTTTAAAATCTCTCTTTCAGCAATTCTATCAGAAAAATCATTATCATAAGTAACATAGAAATATTTAAGAGAACCATCTTCTTTAAAATTATCTCTATTTACTTTACAAATATCTATCATTTTAGCATTTTCTCTTACTACAATACTATGATAATCTTTATCAAAGTTATTAAGAGAAAAACTATTAAAAAGTTCACCTAAGCTATCAACTTTAACATCATCTTTTACTTGATAATATCTTATAGGCATTTCATCAAGGTTATCTTGATATTCACTTAAAAATATCTCTTCTTTGTCTTTACCTACTATCTCAGTACTATTAGAAAGTAGTCTTATAAAATCTTGATTAAATAGTGCTAGAAATAAAGAAGGCTCAGTTAAAGACCAAGATTCGTCTTTATGATATTCTAATTCAAAACATATATCTTTTATAAATTTATAACCTTGTCTATTACAAGGAACTATTTCTTCTTTTAATGAACTATTACCTAATTTAACTTTTTCACTTTCCTTAATCAAGCTAAGCATTCTTTCATTTTCTTCTTTTATAGTAGTATCAACAAGTAATTTTGTAGACAGCATATTAGAGTTCATTTTTTCTTTCATAAAGTCACTAATAAAAGCATATTCTCCATATCCAAAAGAGAAACGTACTACCCCATCTCTTTTAAAAGTTATAGCATCTTGCATTCTAATATATTTAAATAAATCAAATGGTTCATTACTAGGATATTCTTTAATATGATAAGGATATATACCATCTTTTAAAGAAAAATAATTATTACTAAATAATAGATTAACTAAGTCTTTATTAGAAAGTTTTATAATATCATTATCTTTTAATTCTCCATAACTAAAATTAGTGTAACCTGAAAAGCCTCCACTTTTATTTAAATTAAAATATCTATAATTATCACTATCAAAGCCATTACATTTCATCTTTATATTTTCCTTTTGCTTGTTTTAATAACTCTATTCTTTCACCAAAGCCTTCTACTGTTTTCTCTAACCTTTTGGAATTTAATTCAATTACATCAGAATATTTTTCTAAAACTTCTTTATACTCATCTTCCAAACCATCCAAATTTGTTAAATCATATTTTTCTAACTTGATATAATTAACTAACTCATTAACTGTCATATTATGAGAATGGAAAAACTTATATTCTTCATTATCAAAATCTAAATATGGAAGTGTTACATCTGATTGTAGGCTTGTTCCTGTATCAAAAATAGGTGTTATTCTTTCCCATTTTAAAGTTTTAACATTTCTAATAATACCATAATTTTTCATATGTCTATCTGTATTTAACATTAAATAGTCAACTATATACATATCTGATAATTTCTTCTTTACATCTTTAATTCCATGAGATTCTAAAATACTAACATACCTTTCATAGTCACTAACATTATCATTCTTTTCTAAATTCATAATATCACTGGCTGATATAATTTCTTCATCTTTAGTTAAAAAGTTCTTACACTTACTAACTAATTGTCCTCTTAATATATCTAAAGTATAATCACAATAATCTAAATTAAGTCTTTTACAAATCCTAGAAGCTAGCCATTCATTTATAGGTTCTAATCCTGATATAGAATATGTTCCTTTTACTAAAACTCTATTATTATCTTTATCAATAATCCATCCTTTTTTTACCATTCCATCTGTAGTATTGTTAGGAGAATGCAAGCTGATTCTTGTACTTGATTCCCTAGAATTAGAATTTAGTGATACATCTAAATAATCTTTATACTCAAAATCATTCGTAAAAAAATTTATATCTTTCCATTTTAGATTTTGTTGTTCTTCCTTAATCCAATATTGATCAGATAAAGATAATCCATAGGCTTTATTTAAAAGTTCTGTAGGAGATACTACATTTAACCTTTCTAATAACTTCTCTATATTTTGTCTCCATGCTGGAATACCTCTACCTTTAAACCATGAATTTAATGCAACTAATACATCTTCATTATGGTTATATGCATTATATAAAGATAATGGTGCATAGTTAATATCATAATATTCATATATTTCTTGAAATGTATTACACTCATCCATTTCTGCTAATAGCACTTTTTTATTTTGATTCATTAAGATTACTTTCATCATTATCACCTGTTTCCTACTATTAAAGTTAATTAATATACATATCATTATTTAACAAACATTAAATCTAATGAGATACTATATAATGTAACTACTATTATCATAATAACAAAACTTATTAATACAGAATAGTTTTATTAAAATTTGTTATATTCATATATTGCAATTACTTTTTTTACAGGTAATTTTATTACCCATCAATATATATCATAAACTTTTAATATCATTAATCATTATTACATGTCTTAATCGAGAATAAGATACATTATATTCTTAAATATTATTTAGAGTTCTAACTAATCAACTTTTTTTCTTTCATAAATAATATTAATATAAGTATAATATAAGTGGTAGCAAAAAATGAATTCATTTGACTTTACATGTAAAATATACTACAATTTAATTACTCGATGACCCAGAGTTATATGAGTCCTGGAAACGTAGTTTTTTTAAATTGCGTTATCCGTTTACAGTTATCTAAATATCTCCTATCTATTAGGAGTTTTTTATATTTATCATACTCTTTTAATATCTTATCTAAGTAATGTAACCCATCTATTAAACAAGATGCTATTATATACATTTCATTCTTTTAGGACAATAAATAGCACCAATTAACATATATTTACTTTCATTACTTTTAAGATGACAACTTTCATCGCAGTAAACATTATATTCCATTTTTAATTACTTCCTTAACATATAATTACATATTATTTCCATCTATTAAAGTCTTTACTTAATCCTAATCTTTTCGCTCTACTCTTCTTTCTTTCATCACTTACTTCTATATTTCTAATATCTTCTAATGCTATCTCTAAATATTTAACAGCTGTTTTATCATCAATATCAGGATGATGTTCTTTAATCTTTTTATAAAGAGCCATAGCAAGATCTTTATCACAAACTAAATTTATATCAGCACTATTTACAAAACTCTGATCTTTTAAAACAGATGCCATAACTCTCTCATCAAAAGAAAGACTATCTTCTTTTCCTCTATTAGTTAATCTCAATGACTTATAATTCAAACCACATTTAACACAAACATAGTCATATTCTCCATATTCATCCATAGAAATACCCCATAAATGATTACAGTTTTCATACTCACCATATTTCATTAATCCATATAGATTTTTTCTTTTAGTAGCCAATGCATTTTTCTTTGCCTGTAGTTCTATATATTTTTTTACTATTGGAAGTTCTTCTAATCCCCATATTTCTTTCTCTATATTTCTATATTCTTTATCAATATCACTAAAGTCAGCCCTTATATATTCTAAATCATTTTTACTAATCATATTAATACCTCACTTATTTTCTTTATTTTCATCATCACATTTACTAGCTAGCTTTAAAGCACAGTAAATAAATAAAACTATTACTGCTAAGATTATTCCTAATATTATATAAAACATAGCATTGCCCCTTTTTATTTAGTATAACACAAAAATAAGGACATTCTATAAAAATATTAACTTACTTATTATTTAATACTTCATTTATCTTAGTTTTCGCTTGATTTACACTATTCATATCAGGTATCATTGCATAGTCATAATCATTTAATATTGCAATAAAAACATTATTACTATCTGTACCATCTACTGATTGAGTAGTAAATTTCCACTCTATTCCATCAATTGTATCTTTAGCAATAGAAGTAACTACATCTTTAGGTATTGTTGTTGTATATAAATTACTTAAAGAATCTAATATTTCTTTATAGTTTGTAAATGAATCAGTACTCTTTAATTTATTAAAGATAGCAAGTATAATTTTTTGACAGTTCTTTTGTCTTACTCTATCTCTTCCTATAAAAGCATTTCTTTCTCTTGCAACAGTAAGTGTCTCTATACCATTTAGATGTTGACATCCTTTTTTTACATATAATTTTTCTTTACCACTATCATCATATGAATTTAATATAAGAGCATGAGTAGTAGTATAAGCTTGATCAGAACAATAAGTAATTCCACCTATAGTATCTACTAATTCTACAAGACTTTCAGTAGTTACTTTTATATTATAATCTATATTAATATCAAAGAACTTTTCTAAAGATAGTTCATTTGCATCCTCTCCAAATGCATACATATGAGAAAGAGAATCTTTTTTACCATTTGTACCTGCTATTTCCATATAATAATCACGAGGAATACTAGTCATTAATATTTCATGGGTTTTAGTATTAACTGTAATTATAGCATTATAATCTATAAGACCTGCAAAGTCTTTACCACCTATATAGATATTAAAGGCATCTTTTGTCTTTTCACTAGTTTCATTAGTTGAAGTAATATCTAGTTCATAAATAATTTTAAAGTTATTAGAATTAATAGTATTATCTAAAGTTAATAATATATTATAACTATTTTTATCTATTAATATAAAATCTATTTCATTATTAACAATATCTCCTATCATTTTAGGAGCATCATCGTAAGTTTTAGGATTAACATCAAATTCTTTTTTTATTTTAGTTAAAGCTTTATCAATACTATTATTATCATAGTAATAGATATCTCCTTTAATATCTTTTTTAGTATAGTTATTACTTTTATTAGTAACTATGTAATATGTAGTTACAGTTTTTTCATTATAGCTAAAAGATTTATCTAAGAAGTTATTAGCATAATATAGATAGTAAGTACCTATTATATTTATTATAATTGCCACAATTATTAAGATAATTCCTATAATCTTAAAGATTTTCTTTTTTATATTAATAAAAATTATACTTAATATATTTATTATAGAGATTATAACTATTATTAAGATTAAATATTTAGTTGGCAATATATTTATATTTAATAATAGATATAACATTACTATAAAGGTAATGATATCTATAATACTAAGTATATTTAATTTACTTATTTTTTTCATAATTCATCTCTCTTTTCTTATAAGTAATAAAAATGTATATTAAACAAGCAAGTATTACTCCTATCATATCTATTAGAACATCTGTAAAGTGTCCTGTTCTACCAGATATAAATAATTGATGTATTTCATCAGTACAAGCATAGATAAAAGATATAATAAATGTAAATATTACTACTTTTCTTTTATCTTTATTTATTTCTTTAATAGCAAGTATTAATAGGATTGCTAAGATGAAATAAACAGTGCTATGAGCACATTTTCTAAGAGGTGTATTTAAATCATCTACTAGATTATTTATCTCTTTTTCAGATGGTTTTTCATCTATAATTCCAGTAGATTCAGTGATTTCTATAGTTTGTTCTATTGTATCATTTATTATTTTAGTACTACTACCATTAGAAGAAGTACTATTCATATTAGAGAATAGAAATATTATAATCATCCATAGTATTACACATAACCATAATATAGTTTTTTTCATAGTCTAACCCTTTCTATACATAAATGCTAATCTCTTGTAAATAAATCTCTTGTATATACTTTATCGCTAATCTTTTTTGTATTATCATCCATTCTATTTACTAAAACTACATCAGATAAATTACTAAATTCATTGAAATCATTAATTACCTTACAATCATTAAAAGTAGAGTCCTTTAATGTTGGTTCGTAAATAACTATATTAATGTTATAGAATTTCAATCTATCAATAATTCCTTGTATTGCACTAGCTCTAAAGTTATCAGAATCAGTTTTCATAGTTAATCTATAAATACCAACTGTTTTAGGATTTTTTCTAAGAATCATTCTTGTAATATGATCTTTTCTTGTATCATTAGACTTTACTATTGCTTCTATTAAGTTTTGTGGGACTTGTTTATAATTAGCTAATAATTGTTTTGTATCTTTAGGTAAACAATATCCTCCATATCCAAAAGATGGATTATTATAATGATTACCAATTCTAGGATCTAGACATACACCATCTATTATATCTTGTGTATTTAATCCTTTTAACTCAGCATAAGTATCTAGTTCATTAAAATATGAAACTCTTAATGCCAAAAAAGTATTAGCAAATAATTTTACTGCTTCAGCTTCTGTAGAATTCATATATTTTACTACTACACCTTTTTTAATAGCACAATCTAATAATAAATCAGCAAATTCTTCTGCTCTTTTGCTTTTTTCTCCTACAATTATTCTAGAAGGATATAAATTATCATACAAAGCTTTACCCTCTCTTAAAAATTCTGGAGAAAACATAATATTATCAATACCATATTTTTCTTTTACTGATTCAATAAAACCAACTGGAATAGTTGACTTTACTACCATAGTAGTATCAATACCCATACTAATAACTTTTTCAATAATATCTTCAACACTAGATGTATCAAAAAAGTTTAATTCATCATCATAATTTGTAGGAGTACTAATTATAATAAATTTAGCTCCTTCAAATGCTTCTTTATAATCTAATGTTGCTGTTAAATTTAGATCTTTAGTTTTAAAAAACTCTTCAATCTTTTCATCTTTAATTGGTGAAATACGGTCATTAATCATTTTAACCTTTTCAGGAATAATATCTAATGCCACAACTTCATTATTTTGACTAAGTAATGTTGCTAAAGATAAACCAACATACCCTGTTCCTGCTACTGCTATTTTCATATAATTTTTTCCTTTCTGTTAATTTATACTAATTATTTGTAAATTATTATTTATTTAAGTATCTTTGGAATATAATGTGTTATTTTTTTATCCACTATTTTATATCATAAAAGTATCTAACTATGATTATCTGCTTATGTAATAGATAATAAATTATTTTATATAATCCATTTTATAGTAATATTAAGCTATTTATGCTTTTGGTGGTGTTAATTTTTCTGAATATTAATTAATTATTCATGGATTATCGCCTTTCTATTTTTAATCCTAACTTCTTTATTAGCAACCATTTTATATTAAAAAATATTTTTTTTAATGTAACTTTTTTTCTGTTGTAATAAAGAACTTTTATAAAAAATCTAAATCTTTTCTTTTTGCTTTTTTTCATTATAAGTTTATAATTCAATTCATTATTTCCAATATAATCAATTAAGTCGTCTGGATATATTAAATATTTTGCAGTATGACTAAAATTTTGAGCATGAAAAGTAATTGGCCTACAAAAAAAGTGAATATACATAAATTCTTCAATATATACTTTCTTCTGATAAACATACTCTCTATACAATTTACCGGAATCCCATAAAAAAACTTGATTTTTATTTTTGTATTCATCTTCCTTAGGAAGATGAGCTAAAGAAAAATTATATTCATATTTTCTTAAATGAGCAAAGACAGGTTCTTTATAATATTCTATATTTAAATAATTATATATTTTTTCCATTCCATTTTCATCAAAACTATATTTCGTTTTCCCTGAAAAAACATCAATATAATTAATTTCGTTAGGTACAATAGTTTTATATCTTTCATTAACACTACTATCGTTACGATATAAAGTAGAATGACCCTGAAATCCTATTTTGTCATACTTGGCAAGCACATCGTCAGTAATAAAATTTCTAATATCCCCCCACAACACGTCAACATCACAATGCCCCCAAAAATCGTAATTTACTAAATAATCTTTAAAAATTTCACCATATGCAGGCTTAAATAAACTTAAACACCAATATGAATCCACTTTTACATCAAAATCAAAATGATTAATAATCATCTTTTTTATTTCATCAAATTCACAATAATGAACATTTACATTTTTAGGATAAATATAATTAGTTTTATCATTAGTAAAAACAATCCAATCAATTGTGATGTTTGTCGAACAAGAATTTAACCATAATTGAAAATTATTAGGTAATTTTCCAAAATATGGAACGATATAACAAATACTCCTCATTAATTTACCCTCCTTATAATCTTTTTCTTAAGCATATTAATTATTTCTAATACTAAAGAATCCTTTTCCATCAATAATATCAGAATATATATTACAAATCCACTCGCAATCATAATAAACAACAATAATATATTATTATTAAAGATGGTTTTTAATAATAATAACACACTTAACATAATAACACCAGCAACAACATAATTTCTAGCATATTTAAATACTTTTTTTATATCATATTGATTAGTTTTATTTAAATAATTTATTTCTAATATTGTAATTATCAATTCTCCTGTTACAGAAGATATCGCTGCACCAATAGAATATAAATTTGGTATTAATATTAAATTCAAAATCACGTTACAAGTGCCACCAATTAATAAAAATTTAGTATGTTTATTTTGTTGATTAGTAGATACTAAATATTGCGTTCCAGTAAGACTATTGATTCCCATAAATACATATAAAAGACTTAGTATACACAATATATATATTGATTTATTATATTCAGGGCCAAAAAACCATGGTACAAATATGGAAGAAACACTGATGATTCCTATACTCATAGGAATTGCTAACATAAAGACAAATTTAAAAGATTTATCCAAAAAACCTTGAATTTTACTTTTATTTCCTTTTTTATACTCTTGAGCGATTCTAGGTATCATAACAGTACTTAATGTAGTTATAATAACTAAGGTCATATCAACTATTTTTAGCGCCTGTTCGTAATAACCATTTTCCAAAGATCCGTTTGAAAACCATCCTATCATCGTTTTATCAAGTACAAAAAAGATTTGAGTTGCAACGCTAGGAATAAATAATTGCATTACTAATTTAGAATCTTTAAACGGTTTTAGAGATTTTATTTTAATTTTATTAACATATTTATGTAAATTAATCCATAATGATAAATTTCCAATTAATGTAAAAAAAGCTAAACCAAAAACATATTTTGCTAAATCATCAGGAGTTTTAATAAAAACAAAAATATAAATAACATTTAAAATCTTTATAAAAAAGTTTTTTAATGTAACCTTTTTAAAATCTTCCATTCCTTGAAACAACCAAGTTATATCAAACATTACTCCTAACAAATAAATTCCTTGAATTAAGGATATAATTTTATTATCTGCAACAAATGCAATATAGCCAATATATAGGATTCCCATAATAAAAGATAGAATAAATCTTAATGAAAACAAATTCCAGAATTCATAACTTCTTTTATCTTCATCATCTTGAAAAACCCCTATTGTCCTAGTACCTAATGTAGAACTTCCTAATGCTGCTAACAGCCAAAAGTATCTTACCATAGAATATGTATAACTATACACACCAATCCCCTCTACAGAAAGAACTCTAGAAATATATGGTGTAGTAATAAGTGGTACTAATAAAGCAAACAATTGATAACTGACATTAAACAAGTAGTTTTTTTTGATATTACTTTTCATATCTATCACCATCTATATCAAATTTTACCGGCTGCACTTTCAACATATTCTCAACAGTTCTCTGCTCTTTCATATTATAAAATGGCTCTGAAAATTTTGCATGCTTTTTCTTCACTTCATAATAACTTCCAATTACCTTCGCAGGTACTCCTCCAACAACACTTCCATCTGGAATATCTTTCGTTACTACTGCACCAGCAGCAATTATACAATTTTTCCCGATAGTAACACCATAATTAATTATTGCATCTGCACCAATATATACATTACTATGAATCTCAACCTTTCCATGCTTGCATACATAATTATGATTATTATCCTCATAATTAAACATAGAGTTGACTGCACTATGCGTAATTAATCTTACTCCAGCTGATATGATGACATTATCATGTAAACATACTAAAAAAGGTTCAGCAGGCAGAATATTTGGATGATAGTAACAATGTTCACCAATATGATAAAAAATCTTATGTTTTTTTAACCATTCAGCTTTTTTCCATCCGTTCCTTGTAATAATCAATTTAAATTGTATAAAAATTCTTCTAACTTTATCAAATACTATGTAAAACATCTTTTCTCCTCACTAAAATTCAAACTTTTATTATTTATATCAAATACAACTAAATATATCAAAATCCATAAGCTAACAGAACCAGGTCCTAGAAAATGTGCAACAAATAATTCAACAAAAACAAAGACCATTATAAAAAAACTATAATAATTATTTCTTCCCAATTTCAAAAAATTAAATGTAAATATAACTGTCCCTATTATACCACACTCCATAAATATTCTTAAAATATCATTGTGCATATTGGTTTGCCCTGAAATTCCTCTTCTCTCTAGAAAATCTGTTACCGTTCCAAGACCATAATTTTTCAAATCCGCATCAATAACAGTATTAATTATATCAAATCTTGTCATTGTAAAAGTATTAAAGTCAATATTAAATTTTGCATAAAACCATGAAGCAAAAGAGTCCTGACACATAAAGTAAACAGTAAAAGGTGAAATTATAAAGATCATACATATAATTTTCCAAAGGCTCTTATTAACCTCCTTATTTTTGGGTAAAAATTTGTATATTATTAAAAATAGAGCCAGAAATAAAACAGCAATTCTTTTATACCCTAAAAAAGTTCCTATTATAGCTAAAATGAATTTAAATTTCCTCTGTTTAAATGCATAATATACAGTCAAAATTAAAAAATATACTGAAAGATCACTTTCACTTATTAAAGAAACTGAATCAATAAATAAACTTCTAATATTAAACAATCCGACAATATTTTGAAAAGTTAAAGTTCCTCTTCCCAGTCTAGTTACAAAAAAAGAGAATAATCCTACATATAATACCACATCTACATATTTTTCTATTTTTTGTTCTTTATCCATATTAAATATAATAAAAGAGAAAAATAATGGTGCAATAAAATAATATAATTCTTCCAGTGAATAAAATTGAAATTCACCATTGATTAACTGATAACCAAGCGATATAAAATATAATACTATAGAAACACCTAAAATACTATAAAACTCCTTTTTTAAAATTATCGCACCTTTCTTCTTTTTAAACATAAGTATCCCAAGCAAAATTGAAGCAATAAGTAAATAGTGTTTTAAATGGATTTTATCTAACCAACCAAATAAATTTATACACCGTTCACTTAATATAAAAATTGCTATTACAAAACAAAACCATACTCTATATATATTTATTTTCAATTTTCAAATTTCCTTTCTTTTATATTATGAATTATTTCCGCTTACTTTTGTATATACATTAATAAATTGATTAGATAAATTGTCCCATGTATAATTGCTTTTCACTTTATACTGAGAGTTTTCTGAAATTTTTTTTCTATAATTTTCATCTGATAAAACTTTTTTTATACAATCTGACCATTCATCTTTTTGTAAAGTGCAAATAAAGCCATCTTCATTATTTTTTATCAAAGTACTTGAACCGCCGTTCAAAGTAGTTATAACAGGCAAACCAAAATACATTGCCTCTAATAATACCATACCAAATATTTCATATTTTGTTGGAAGTAAAAACAAATCACAACATTTATACAATCCAGGTAACTCTTCTTGTTTCATAGTTTCAAAGTAAATTATATTATCAAAAACGTTTAATCTTTTTGCGTAATCAAAGCATTTATTTAAATATACTTGCTCACCTTTGCCAACCATAATTAATTTTACTTTTGGATTTTTTTCATATAGCTTTTTTAAAACATCAATAAGAAATATAATATTTCTTCTGTCCTCTATTCTTCCTACATATAATAAATATTGATAATTATGTTTTTCTTTTTCTTGAATAATCTTGTCTATATCTTCATTACTTTTAGTCTCTATACTAAATCTATCAGTATCCAAACCAACACCAACAGTAGTAATGTCTGAAAAACCTTTTTTCTCTAACAATTCTGTTGCAAGTGTACTTTTTGATAAACATGGAGTTTTCTTATAATCTTTGTTAAACAAATAATATAAATCAGAAAACAAACATTTAATTTTATAACCTTTTGTATAATCACAAGAATAAGGTCCATGATAAATAACTATTTTCTTATTAGCTTTTTTTCTTAATTTCACATTAGAAATTTGATCATATTCTGCTGTTTGTACAACATCGTATCTTTTAATGATTTCATATAATCTTTTTTCATAAAATGCATTTTTTAAGATGTTTTTTGCAGGAATGTAATATATATGAATTTTTTTATTATCATCAAAAATTATATCTTCATCTTTAGTATCCTTATCAGTATACAAAACAATATCGCAGACATTTCCTTTACGTATTAAAGCCTTAGCCAAACCAATTTCTTGACAATTATAACTTTTTATATTTAAAATATAAGGCCACATTCTAACAATTAATATTTTCATTTTATCCACCTATTTTGCATTAGAATATTGCTTCTCAATATCAGCATCTACAATTTCTTCTCCAGACTTATCTTTTAATTGCTCTTTTGATGCTTCAGACAAACCATCTTTAACTACACAATTCATATCACATGTAGAGCATTTATCTAAATCTTCTTTTGTTACTTTGCCATCTCTTAAATCCCTTACAATTTTGTTTTCATACATTGAATACTTTTTCTTAGTCCAAAATTTTAATTTGTGTCTTAGGACCCACCATGCAGGTACCCAGATATATTTATGCATTGCTGGTGATACTGATCCAATCATCCAACATTGTCTACCACAATGTCTAACCTTATTACGAACACTTTCTGCTTGTTCTGAATTCCATAATTCTTCCCAAGTTTGATTGTTTAAATTTCCCATTACTTCCTTATCTTTAGTTCCATTACATGGCATTACATCTCCATAAGGATCAATAAAGAAAGTATCAAAAGCCATATCACAAGGTAATAATCTTTTTTGACCATAAATATAATTTATTAACCCGTGATTAAAGTACGCTCTAAACCATTTTTTTGGTGATTTTGAATTTAATAATTCATTTACTAAATTTTCAAAATTTTGTGCAACCATTGGTCTATCATAAATAATATTTTTAGCTTCTACAAAGTAAAAACTATTATGAAGGGATGCTGTTGCAAATTCCATGCCCATTTCGTTAGATAACTGATATAAAGGTACTAAATCTTTAGCATTTTTATCTTGTACAGTCATACCAAATCCAACATCTTTCATCCCCATCTCTCTTAATTTTTTAAGAGTGGTATATCCTCTATTATAGCCATCCTTTAGACCACGAATTTCATTATTTGTTTGTTCCAAACCTTCAATAGAAATTCTTATACCAATATTTGGAAATCTTTTTGCTAAAGCTATAATTCTATCTGTGAAGAATCCATTAGTTGATATTACAATTCTATCAGATTTTTTATATAATTCCTCAACAATCTCTGGCAAGTCTTCTCTAATAAATGGTTCTCCACCTGTAATATTAGTAAAATACATTTTCGGTAATTTTTTTATTGTTTCAATAGATATTTCTTCTTCTGGTTTAGAAGGACATTTATATCTATTACACATTGTACATCTTGCATTACATCTATATGTTACAATAACTGTTCCATTTAGTTTCTTTTCTGCCATACTTAAATCTCCTCTATAACTTTATCATATATTTTTTTTAATTTTTGATAGTAAACTTCTCTATCATATTTTTCTGCTGCTAACTCTTTTGATTTTTTACTAAACTGTTTTACTAATTTTTTATTTTCAAATAATAAATTCATTTTTTCTGTTAATTCACTTGCAGTATCATATATAAATCCATTTTCATTATCATTAACTAATTCTGGAATTCCTCCCATATTAGATCCAATAACAGGTTTACCAATTGCTAAAGTTTCTAATATAGAGTAAGGACAATTTTCATACCAAATACTTGGCACAACTACAAATTTGCATTTTCTTATTACATCAATCATTTGTTCTTTATTTAAAAATCCTAATAACTTAACCTTATTTTCCAATTTATTTTCTTTAATAATTTGTTCAATAGTTTCTCTTTCAGGACCATCACCGGCTATATACAATTTGCCATCTTTACAATTTTTAAATGCATTGATTAAATTAAGAATCCCTTTTTCTTTAGATAAGCGTCCAAAATATAATGCATAGCCATCATCTTCAACTTCTACATCATAATCTTTCATTTCAATAGAATTGTGTATTGCCTGAACTTTATTTCCATTCACACCATCTTCAATGAACTTAGTCCTATAAAATTCTGATGGTGTAATTATATAATCAATCTTTTTAGTATAAATTTTATGAATTCTATAATAATATCCCTCTAATGCACCCAAAACACTTTTTAGTTTTGAGCCTTTATTACAAGATTTTTTTATACAATTCAAATATTTTCCATGCATACATAACTCACATGGATTTTTATCATTATCCATCATTGTAATAGCTGGACATATAGCTTGAACATCATGAGCAGTGAAGACTATAGGAATCTTCCTATCTATACAAGGTTTAATAATAGAAGCAGATAATTGCCTTTGAAAATTGTTCAAATGCACTATATTAGGTTTAAAATCATCTAAAGCATGCTCCATTATTTTTTGATTCTTTTTATTTGATATTACATCTAAAGCTTTAAGTTTAGAACTATTATTTAAATCAAATTTAGGTACAAAATATTCCTTATCACCAGTCTTAATATTTTTTTTATCTTCCATCGATAAATAAGCAATTTCATGACCATGTTTTTTTAAAAGTTCTCCTAATTCAAAATAATATTTTTCAGAGCCACCTTTATTCCAATGAAATTTATTCACTAATAATATTTTCACGTCTAAACACCTTCTTTTCGACATAATTCCATACCACTTTAAACCCAATAGCTATGCCAATAGCACCAATTAGAACTAAACCATATACAAAAAAATATGAGCATAAATTATTATCTATTAACTTAAGTAATTGTAATTTTTCAACAATTCTAAACATAACCATATGACATAAATATATTTCCAAACTAATACTACTTATAAAACCTGTAAATTTATTATCCAAAATCTTTGAATCAAAAGAAATAGCATATGCTAATAACATTATACACATTGGTAATATTCTAATAGTAAATAAATAATCATTATTCGGAATTACAAAATATATAATAATAGAAATTATTAAAATCATAAGTGATATAATTCTATTTTTATTTAAAATTTTAATTATACTATCTTTATATAAATAGATTAATCCTCCTATACAAAAAAATATAAAACTATAAAACATATTTATTCTTCCAACTTCAAAATAATATGTTGAAATGAAATTCATAATTGCTGATACAAATGTAACAAACCAAGCCTTTTTTTTATTAGAAAACAAATAAACAAAAAAAGGAAATATCATATAAAAAATAAACACTAATCCTAAAAACCATGCTACGCCTAGTACTTGCATATTTCTAGATAAAAATCCAAACATTAATGTCAAATCTGCAAACCCTTCTATTATAGAAGATAAATTATGTTCAATAATAACATCTAAGAAAACTAATAATGCAAAAAAAGGCAATATTTTTTTTACTCTTCTACCATAGAACTGCTCTGGAGATATTAAAGTATTTTTAATTTTTTCATAGTACCCACAACACATTGAAAAAGATGATAAAACCATGAATAGTATTGTTAAATTTCCCAACTCATTAATAATCAAGTTTAAATAATTTCCCGAAACATCATATGGCAAATTACTTTTAACATGCATCAAAACTATTCCTAAACACGCGATAGTTCTTATTCCATTTAAAGAATTATATCGTTTCATTTTTATTTTTCTCCTTTTTATATAATTTAGTCGTCTTTTCTACAACATCATCCCAGTTATATTTATCTAATATATATTTTTGAGCTTCACTCTTATATTTTTTTACTTTCTTTTCATTTGTACATAATTCTTCTAATTTATTTTTTAAATCTTTAATATTTGACTTTTTAAAGGTTACACCTTTATCTTCAAGTACAGTTGCACATTCTGGTATATCGGATATTAAACAACAATTACCATAACTCATCGCTTCTAACAAACTTAGAGGCATTCCTTCTAAGTCTGAAGGAAGACAATAAATATACGCATTGCTATATAATTCTTCTAATTCTTTTCCTTGAACAAATCCTGTAAAAATTATTCTATCATCATTACCTGCTTTTTCTTTTAACTCTTGAAAATATGAATCAGTATCGCTTGATCCTCCAGCTATTACTAATTTTTTATCTGTCTTTATTTTCTTAAAAGCTTCTATTAAGTAATGAACTCCTTTTTCTGGTACTAATCTTCCTAAATATAAAATATAATCATCTTTTTTTAGATTGTATTTTTTCTTAATAATATTTACTTTTTCTATTTTAGGTTTATCTACTCCATTTGGTATAAATTGTGTATCTCTATTATATTCTTTTTTAAAATAGTCTTGAACATTCTTACTTAAAACTATTATTTCATCAGCATATTTTACTGCCATCTTTTCACCAAATTTTATATATTTAGTAGCAAATCCACCCCATTTAGCTCTTTGCCAATCTAATCCATGAATTGTAGCAATAATTCTTTTTTTAGAAAAAAACTTAATAATCCACATCCATGCACAAGGACCTTCTGCATGATAATGAACTACATCTGCTTTAGAAAATAAAATCTTTAATGTACCAAAAAAAGATGATGTCATCGCTGCTAGTCCTTTTTTATCAATGGTAAAGCATTTTACTAATTTAACACCTTTATATTCTTTTAGATTAGTAGTTGTGTATTCTTTTCCTGCCACATGTTTACCACCACGATTATAACAAGTAACATCATATCCCTTTTTTATCATTCTAGTTGATAACTCTTCTACCACTACTTCTACTCCACCTTCTCTTGATGGAATCCTTTTTTGACCTATCATTGCTATTTTCATATATATCACCTGAACCCCTGCTAATTTGCATCTTTACCAAATAATACTACTTTAAATGTCTTAAAGAATATTTTAATATCTAGTATTAATGAATAATTATTAGAATAATATCTTTCTAATTCTAATCTTTCTTTAAATGTAGTTTTACTTCTACCATTTACTTGCCAATATCCAGTAATACCTGGTTTTGTTTTAATAATATCTTCATAAAAATCTTTCATATCTTCTTTTTCTCTTGGCAAATATGGTCTATTACCTATTATAGACATATCTCCTTTTAAAACATTTATTAATTGTGGTAACTCATCTATAGATAATTTTCTAATAACTTTACCTACTTTTGTTATTCTTGGATCATTCTTTAGCTTTCTGTTTTTCTTATATTCTTCAGCCATTAATTTATCCATTTCTAATGTTTTAAATAATACTTCATCAGCATTTGATACCATTGATCTAAATTTATAAAACTTAAACTCTTTCCCATTCTTACCAATCCTATTTTGAGAAAAGATAATAGGATTTAAATCTCCACTACATATAGTAACTATTTTTAATATAATTGTTACTGGTATTAACACTATAACTCCTATTAATCCACATACTATATCAAAACATCTTTTTACAAACAAATACGCTGTGTACTAGTTTGTAAGGGGTGAATAGTTATAGTCGGCATATACTTTATT
>CAMMQC010000019.1 GCA_946498975.1 uncultured Mycoplasmatota bacterium | reverse complement strand
TAGGAAGACAAGACTCACTGACAACTCCTTGGCCACAGAACGACATGGCTACGATTCTACTTAGATTAACAGAGACAGGCGAAGAAGCTTTAATGGTACCTGAGACATATAATGAAGAGAGTAGTGCTAATGATTATACAGGAAGACCAGTAAATGAGATGAGTTTATATACAAGTAGTATGAACTCTAGTGAATCTAATAATTATAGATTAAGAATGTATGTAGATGAGAGTTATAATCCCCAGGGAGATGGAGGAGGATTAACATTTAGTGTAAGAATAAATGTGTATGGAAAAGCAGGAGATAAGTATGTTCCATTAACTACACAGGAGATACTTGAAGATAATGAACTACAAGAAGAAAAGACTAATATGTTTAATTATGCAAGTAATGGTAATTATATAGCATCAGTTACTGAAGAGGGACCACAATACGGAAGCGAGCCTAGTCAAGTAACGAATGGGTTATATAGTATGGAAGATGAAGATGGAACAAGTTACTATTTTAGAGGAAATGTAAATAATAACAATGTACAGTTTGGAGAATATACAAGTGATTATTATGTATATAACTATAGTAGTAGATATTTTCAAAGTTTAGAAACTTGCCAAGAATATAATAGTAGTTGTAGTGAAAGTAATAGAGTAAAACTTGCTAATGCTGGTGATAAAATGTACTGGAAGATAGTGCGAGTAAATGGAGATGGAAGTTTAAGATTAATATATAATGGAACAAGTACAAATCCAGATAATAGTGATTTAGCACATTCATTTGCAGTAGGAGTAAGTCCATATAATTTAGAGTATAATGATCCAAAATACACAGGATATACCTATGATAATGGAACAGATTCATTTATAAAGAAAGAAGTAGATACATGGTATAAAAATACATTAGGAAGTAGTAGTTATGATAGTAAAGTAACAGGAGGAAGATTTTGTAGTGATAGTAGTGGATATAAATTAGCGAGTGAATATGATGTATCAGAAGAGAAGATGGGAGATTTAACTAATGTTTATATGTATTCAAGCATGGGGGATAGACTAGCAAATTTTCAGAAAAATAGTCCAGGGAATAATGCACCGACATTAAGTTGTCCTGCAACAGAAGAGACATATGGAGGTTCTTATAGATTAAAAGCAGGATTAATAACAGCGGATGAATTAACATTAGCAGGTGAAAGTTCGTATGTAGTAGGAAATAGTTATTTAAATCCAGGAGAGAGTGATTATTGGTATTGGAGTATGACGCCGGCCGCTTTCAGTAATGGTTATGCTGGTGTTTGGGATGAGTTTGATATCCTCAATTACTACATTGTAGTTAACCACACTGCCGTCCGTCCAGTTATCAATGTGACCACTGAAAACGGGTTTACTAGTGGAGATGGGACTGCCTCTTCACCTTACGTTATAGAGAGCTAGATAATTGTTAAAATAGAGTAAAAGATTCTTGTCAAGAGTCTTCCATATACAATTTCTTAGGTAGAATTAGTCAAATGACTCTTCATTTGACTTAGTAACGTAAAGTTTTAGTGGAAGTGATGCAAAATAAAGGAAAGATAGATATAAAAGTACGACCTACAGTATATGATTTAGTAACAATGATGATAAAATTAGAAAATATATGACTGAATACTAGATTTATCTAGTATTCTTTTCACAAAAGTTTTAGCACTCTTTATTGACAAGTGCTAATTTTTATTATATAATATGCTTGTGTAAGAAAGGAGAGATGTATTATGTATCAAAATCCAAATGAAGAAAATGAAAATGTATTAGAAAAATATGGCCGTAATATAAATGAAGCGGTTAAAGCAGGTAAGGTTGATCCTGTTATTGGCCGTGATGAAGAGATTCGTAGTATTACTCGTGTTTTATCTCGTCGTACTAAGAATAATCCTGTTTTAATTGGTGAGCCTGGTGTTGGTAAAACTGCTATTGTTGAAGGACTTGCTTTAAGAATAGAGAGAGGTGACGTTCCTAGTAGTCTTAAAAATAAAACTATATGGGAACTTGATATGGCTAGTTTAGTTGCAGGTGCTAAATACCGTGGTGAGTTTGAAGAAAGACTTAAGAAAGTCTTAAATGAAGTTAAAAAATCCGAAGGTTCTATTATCATGTTTATTGATGAGATTCATATGATTGTAGGTACTGGTAATACGGAAGGAGCTATGGATACATCAAATATCTTAAAACCTATGCTTGCTCGTGGTGAGATTCATGTAATTGGTGCAACTACATTAAATGAATATCGTAAATATATAGAGAAAGATGGGGCTTTGGAACGTCGTTTTCAAAAGATTAAAGTTAGTGAACCTAGTGTAGAAGATACTATAACTATTCTTCGTGGACTTAAAGAAAAATTTGAAATACATCATGGAGTTACTATTCATGATAAAGCTTTAGTAAGTGCGGCAGTGCTTTCTAATCGTTATATTACTGATAGATATTTACCTGATAAAGCGATAGATTTAGTAGATGAAGCTTGTGCTACTATTCGTGTTCAAATGGATTCTGTTCCTAACGCTTTAGATTCCCTAACTCGTAAGATTATGAGACTTGAAATAGAAAGACAAGCGATTAAGAAAGAGAAAGATCAGTTATCTATGAAACGTAAAGATGAAATAGATAAAGAACTTGGTGAATTAAAAGCTAAAGAGAAGGAATATAAAGAGGCTTGGGAAGAAGAGAAAGGTCTTAATGATAAGATTAATGATAAGAAAAGAGAAATTGAGAAGGCTCGTTTTGAGTTAGAACAAGCTGAAAATAGATATGATTTAGAGAGTGCAGCGAAACTACAACATGGTACTATTCCTAAATTAGAGAAGGAACTTGAAGAGTTAAAGAGTCGTGATGAAATGAAATTACTTAGTGATAATGTTACTGAAGAAGATATCGCTAGTGTTATTTCTAAGATGACTAATATTCCTTTAAGTAAGTTAGTTAGTAGTGAGAAAGAGAAACTTCTTAATCTTGAGAATAGTATGAAAAATCGTGTTATGGGACAAGATGAAGCATTACACTTAGTAAGTGAAGCGATAATTAAGTCTCGTAGTGGAATAAAAGATCCTAATAGACCTATTGGATCCTTCATCTTCTTAGGCCCTACTGGTGTTGGTAAAACTGAAGTAGCTAGAACTCTTGCTTATGAACTTTTTGATGATGAAAAACATATGGTTCGTATTGATATGAGTGAATATATGGAGAAGTTTAGTGTTAGTCGTTTAATTGGTTCTCCTCCAGGATATGTTGGATATGAAGAAGGAGGACAACTTACTGAAGCGGTTAGACGTAATCCTTATAGTATAGTTTTATTTGATGAAATTGAGAAAGCTCATCCTGAGGTTTTAAACCTTTTACTACAAATACTTGATGATGGTAGAATAACTGATTCTAATGGTAGAACTGTTGACTTTAAAAACACCATTATTATCATGACATCTAACTTAGGTAGTGAATACATATTAGATGGAGATACTAGTAAAGTAATGGATGAAGTGAGAAGTCATTTTAGACCTGAATTTATTAACCGTATTGATGAAGTAATTGTCTTTAAACCTCTTACTAAAGATGTAATTTATCAAATTCTTGATAAGATTATTTCTGATATAGAGAATCGTTTAAGTAATAATGATATTCATATTAAATTAACTGATAAGGCTAAAGACTATTTAGTTGATGCTGGTTATGATGTTAATTATGGTGCTAGACCTTTAAAACGTGAAGTTAGTAAAACAATTGAGAGTTTACTTGCTCATGAACTTGTTAAAGGCACTATTAAGTATGGAGAGACTGTTACTTTTGATGTAGTTGATAATGAGTTAATAATAGAAAAATAGATGGTTATTCATCTATTTTTTCTGTTGTTACTACTAACTGTTTATTTTTATCTTTCTTACTGCAAGTAGTTAGTATTAATCTTTGTTTGTTAGTTTTATTTATTTCTATAGTTCCATCTTTAGCTTGTTCTTCTATGTTTGTTACTTTGTATATAAAGTCTTTTCCTTTATATGTTAGATTAATAGTATCATTTAATTCTAGCTTATCTAAATCATCGAAGAATGCAATGTATCCAGGTCCTGAATGAGCTGCTAAGACAATTAGATTTATATCATCATTTAAAATAGTAACATTTTCTTCTACATTATTATGAGAACTGTTAATATTATAAATATTTTTAGATAAGTTTAATTTCTTTATTGTTAAAGTACCAATTATTTCATCCTCTGTTTGTGTATTTTTATTATTAATATAATTAGCTGTATTAGTACTATTTTCTATGCTTGTAGTTTTAATACTCTTGGTGTTTGTTTCAGTATTATATATTAATAGACAACTACCTAAGTATGCAGTTAGTAGTAATATACTAACTAAACTTTTTCTTAACAATTAAATATGTAGGTAATATTAAACTTAATAAGTGGTAGTTGTTATCTTCAGTACTTGTGTTTGGTACTTCTATTGATATAGTTTCTTTCGGTACTTCTTCTTTTTCTTTATAGTCATTTATTGTGTAATAGTAGTCTTTATCTATATCACTTATAAATATTTCAAAAGGTTTAATCTTTGTATATCCTTCAGTAGTATTAACTTGTACTATTTTGTAATGACCATAAGGTAGAGTTATCTTTGCTATTCCATTTTGGTCTGTTGTTATACTTTTAACTAGATTTTTATCTTTATCATAGATTTCAAAAGTAATATTAGATTCTGTTTGCATAAGTTTTCCATCACCAAACAATTTCTTAATAGTTACTTCTTTTTCTATAACTTTATTTTCAATAGTTAAATCTATAGTAGGATTATTTTCTGTAAAGTTTATTTCATATACTTTGTCATTAGGTAGATAACCTGTTCCTGTTTGTGTTTCTTTAAGATAATAAGTACCATAATCTAAGTTAAAATCAGTACTATTTATTTTAGCTTCCATATTTTCATCTAATGTTAAATCTGTTATTTTTTCCATATTTTTATTATATAGAGTGAAGACTGTATCCTTTAGAGATGCTTCTCCAATACTTTCTGTTGTTCCTGTATCTTTATCAACTTTTTTTATTTTTAGGTTTAATTCATTAAAACAGTATCTTACTTTAGCTTCTCTATTATTAGGTTTTCCTATAGTTGCTAAATGTTGACTATTTGGATTGTAATAGAATAAAACTGGTTCATTGTTAGCATTATATGTCCTATAGAAAGTTTCTTCATAACATCCTTGTTTATTTTTGGTTATAGTTAAACTATTATTATTTTTAATAGAATCTGAACTACCATTTGTATAGAAACCAAAAACATTATTTGTATCTGTTATTGTTAAAGGTTTTCCTACTATTCCATAGAATGTTTTATTATTGAAACTTGGCATTATGTAACTATTATTTATTAGATTATTAATAGTTAGTATTTCTGAGTTGTATATATTAATTCTATTTCCATTTAGAGTGTCAGTAAAATAAAATTCACTATCTGGTTCAACTGTTTGCCAAATCATTAGTTGAGTTATAGCATACCATTTTAAATCATTAGTGTGACCTACATAACCGTAACCAAAACCAATAATATCATTTATTCTAGTTAAAGTTTCTTCACTAATATTTGGAAGTGATCCTACTGTTTCATAATTGTTATCGCTTGGATTAAACTTAGTGAAAGGTTGTAGACAGTAAGCTAGTTTACCATCACTTGTTCTTCGATAAGTTCTTGCTTTTTGATAATATTTAGTTTTTGTACTTTTGTCATATCTAACCATATAGATATTATCAATATACTCTGCTTCATAAAAAGAATCAGTGCTTGCATTTACGATTGTTGTTGAACTTATTAAATAAATAAAACATATAGTTAAGAATAATAATATTTTTTTCATAAATTCCTCCTTTTTCTTAACGAGGCTTACTCTAACATGATTGTTTTTTTGTTGCAAATAGGCAATTTTTAAAATTCAAGGACTTTTTAGTCTCAATTTTTAATTTTCTCTAGAGCAATTTTGTATTTTGAAGGGTAAATTTCTTCGAATTTTAAAAATTCATATAAATTTTATTTTTTTGTAAAATTATGTATTTTTTTGATAGTTTTATTGCTTTTTTTAACCTTTATAAACTATTATTTAATTAAGGTGAGTGTTTATGAAAAAAGAAAATAAGATTTTAAAGGGGGTTAGTTATTTTGGTACTTTCGTTATAGTATTTATTATTATCATTATGTTATGGCCTGGTGAGTCTGATAATTCTTTAGATAGTTCTAATATTAGAGATGTTGTTATAACTAGTAAAGAGCAAGCTAGAGAAGAAATGGAGAAGTTTCTTTTAGAAAAGTATGATGTTTCTTATGATGTTAGTTTGCCTTCTAGAACAGATAATGGTGATTTTAGTGCTCATTATTATAATCCATATGACAATATAGTTGAAATTAATGTAGAAACTGGCGAATGTAGAGATAGTGGAATAAGATTTATAGTTGAAGATTATTTGAAAGAAAAACTTGAACCAATAATTAATAGTAATTGGAATGAAAATATGCAAGAGTTTTCTATTAGTTTTATTAATGATGTTCCTAGTAAAGATTGGTCTGTTGATAGTAGTCCTTTAGATATAATAGAAACAGAAAGTATGAGTTTTACAACGGTTATTCTTGTAAATACTGAAAGTATTGATGAGAGTGTTGAAGCAAGTAAAGTTAAACAACTTCTTGATTTAGAAGAACTTTCTAATCTTAATATAATCCTTGAAATTTATTATGCTAATAATGAAGAGTATCAGCAGATAGCAAAGACTTATCAAAATAATAATTATACTGATAGAAAATTATTAATGAGTATAGATAATAATTATTATAATAAATTAGTAGTTAGATATAATTCTCGTAAAGGAGAATTGACTACTAATGAGATAATAGGAGATTTTGTTAATTAGTTAATGTATGGAGGTTATGATATGGGTAAATTAATTGTAATTGAAGGTGTTAGTGATGGAGTAGGTAAAACTACACAGATTAAAGAATTATATAATAAATTAGTTGAATCTGGAAAGGAAGTAGTTTATCATCATTTTCCTAGTTATGGTAGTGTTGGGGCTTCTTTAGTTGAAGAATATTTAAAAGGAAATTTAGGTAAGAGAGATGATATTGGTCCTTATGCAATTAGTAGTTTTTATGCTGTGGATAGATTCTATGCTTATCATAATGAATTAAAAGAAGTTTTAGATAGTGGGAAAATAGTTTTATTAGATAGATATACAACATCTAATTTAATTTATCAAGGTTCTTTATTTGAGCGAGAAAAAAAGGATGAGTTTTTAGACTATATAACTGATTATGAATATAATAGACTTGGTCTTAAGAAACCTGATTTAGTTATCTTTTTAAAATTAGATAAAGACTTTGCTAATAATCTTAGAAAAAATAGAGACTATGATGGAATTGATGGAGATATTAATGAGAAAGATACTGTTTTTTTAGATAAAGTTTATGATAATAGTTTATACGTTGCAGATAAGTATAACTTTAAAGTAATAGAATGTAGTAAAGATGGAGTCTTACGTAGTATTGATGATATAAGTAGTGAGGTTTATTCTATAGTGGAGGAGATTATTAATTAGTCTTATTTTAGACTAGTTTTTTCTTTAGTTTTAGCATATAATAAGAGTAGTTTTGGAGGTGATTTGATGACTGATTTAGAAATCGCTCATAGTATAAAGCTAAAAGATATTAGTAATATTGCAAGTAAACTTAATCTTTCTTTAGATGGCATAGAAATGTATGGTAAGAGTAAAGCTAAGATTGTTAAAGATAAGGGAGATAAAAATGGTAAAGTTATCTTGGTAACAGCGATTAATCCTACTCCTTATGGGGAAGGTAAGACTACTGTTAGTATTGGACTTGCAGATGCTTTTAATAAGCTTAATAAAAATGTATGTCTTGCTTTAAGAGAGCCTTCTTTAGGACCAGTTTTTGGTGTTAAAGGAGGAGCGACAGGTGGTGGTTTTAGTCAAGTTGTTCCGATGGAAGATATTAATTTGCATTTTACAGGGGATTTTCATGCGATAACTTCTGCTAATAATTTAATTAGTGCGGCGATTTATAATCATATAGAGCAAGGGAATAGTCTAGATATTAAGAAAGTAACCTTTAATCGTTGTTTAGATGTTAATGATAGAAGTTTAAGAGATGTTAAGTTAGAGTGTAAGAGTGGTGAATATATAGATCACTTTAATATAACTTCTGCAAGTGAGGTTATGGCTTTATTTTGTCTTGCTACTGATATAGATGATTTAAAGAAAAGGTTATCTAAGATAATAGTTGGTTTTAATAGTAAAAATGAACCTATTTATGTTCATGATTTAAAATTAGAAGGGGCTTTAACTGTTTTGTTAAGCAATGCTTTTAAACCTAATTTGGTACAGACTCTAGAAGGAACACCTGCTATTATTCATGGGGGACCTTTTGCAAATATTGCTCATGGTTGTAGTAGTGTTACTTCTATTAAGTTTGCTAGAAGTTTATCTGATTATGTTATTACAGAAGCAGGTTTTGGTAGTGATTTAGGAGCTGAAAAGTTTCTTGATATAGTTTGTCCTACCGCTTCTATTACTCCTTCTACTATCGTTTTAGTGGTTACTGTTAGAGCTTTGAAATATAATGGTAATGATTTATTGGAAAAAGGTATATGCAATATAGATGCCCATCTTAATCATTTAAAGAACTATAATGTACCTGTTGTTGTTTGTATTAATAAATTTAGTGATGATAGTTTAGAAGATATTAATTATGTAAAAGACTATGTTAGTAATTTAGGTTATTCTTGCGAAGTTAGTAATGCTTATAGTAAGGGAGGAGAAGGAGCGATAGACCTTGCTAAGACAGTTATTAAGTCTTCTGAATTATCTAATAACTTTAAACCGATTATTGATAAAAGTGATAGTATAAGAGATAAAATTAGTAAGCTTAATAAAATTGTTTATAACTCTAATTATGTAGAGTATAGTGATGTAGCGGAGGAAAAGTTAAAACTTATAGATAAATTAGGTCTATCTCATCTTCCAATTTGTGTAGCGAAAACACAATATTCGATAAGTGATAATCCTAAACTGCTAGGTTATCCTAAAGATAATATACTTCATGTAAGAGATTTAATTATAAATAGAGGAGCAGGTTTTATTACCGTACTTTCTGGTAAGATTTATACAATGCCAGGACTTCCTAAGAAGCCTAATTATGAAAATATGGATTTAGTAGATGAAGAGATAATGGGGGTGTTTTGATGGATAATATGAGTATAGAGGAGAAGATTAAAGTGCTAGAACAATTATATGTTAAAGAAAAAGATGAAGAAAAGAAATTATTAATTTTATATCAAATAAAGAAATATAAGGAGTTATTAGATGTTAAATCAGAATTACAAAGAGATTTTAATTAATAGTATAAATGTTTTTTGTAAAAACATTAATTGTTCAAACTGTAATGGTACTTATAATTTTCAAACATTTACTTGTGAATATTGTGGTAGTTTTAGTGAAGAGTTAAAGAGAAGTTATGAAAATATCGTATCTATAATATCTTCTTTAAATGAAAATGATATTGATGAAGAACTTTCATTATATTTATTTGATCTTGCTAAGAATACAAAAGTTTTTGATGAATTATTGAATAGGTTAAATTTTGCTACTAAAGTAGATGAGGTAGTACACAGATTAGCTAGTTCTCCTTCTTATAATGAAGAAGATGTTAAGCTTTTAGAGATTATTTTTAGTAACGATTTCTTTTCAAATATTGATGGAAATTTGAGAAATAGAATTATTAAAGATGTTATTTTAAAGAAAAATACTCTTAGTAAGGAGTTAATAGAGAAAGTTCTTTCTCATTTTGTTTTAGCATATGTTAATGTTTTAAATATGAAAGTCGATTTTTCTATTGTAGATCTTGGGGATAAAGTACACGGAGATTTTTTTAAAGATAGATTGAGACTTAATGAAATAGATTTTGATAGTTTTTATAATAATGGTTCTTCTGCAATTGCTTATTTCTTATTTCATGAACTCTATCATGCTTATAAATGGTATTGTAAAGCTAATGGGATAATTAATAATTATATAGATCTTTTGTCTTTAAAAGAAGAAATACTGATTACGCATTATAATAGATCTTCTTTATATGATGAAAATTCTAATTATATTAAAAATATAGAAGAAATATCGGCTGATGCATTTTCTTATGATAATACCAAAAAATATTTAAACTCATTGGGGCTTGAAGTTGATGAAGTTGATGCACAGGTTTGTTCAGGAATTGTATATCATGATTTGGAGAGTTTAGGTGATCCGTTAAGACAATTAGATGGAGAATTCGTTAATATTAATGATTTGTTTGCAGACTTTATTAAAGATAGGCCTGATTTGTTTGAACTTTTTCCTGGCTTAAGATATGAATTTAAGGTAGAGGATGGTTATGTTGTGTACAAAAGTGAGATGGAACTTGTTGATGAGTTGCTTTTCCAAAATGATAATGCGAAGTTGGATGAGCTTTATTTAACTTTGATTAAGAATGCTAATGATAGAGAGAAAGCTAAAGATATGGGGGATACTAAAGCAAGTTAGAAATATTAAAGGGAGTGATTTTTTGTGTTAAGAATTTATAATACTGATGTTACTAGTGGGGAATTTAGTAGAATAGATACCTATGAAGTTGGTAGTTGGGTTAATTTAGTTAATCCTACGGAAACAGAAATAGATAATGTTGTTAATGCTCTTGGTATTAAGAAAAACTTTATTATGAGTATAATTGATGATGATGAGAAACCTCGTATTGATGAAGAAGATGGGGTTAAGATGCTTCTTTTAGATGTGCCTGTTTATGAGACTAAAAATAATATTAAAACTATTACAACACTTCCTATAGGTATTCTTGTTGTTAGAAATGATTATATTGTTACAGTTTGTTTGCAAAAATATAGTATTATTGATGAGTTTACTAAAGGTAAGGTTAAAGAGTTTTATACTTATAAGAAAAGTAGATTTATTATTCAAATGATTTATAAACTTGCTTTACTTTATTTAAAGATGTTAAGAGAAATAGATAATAAAATAGAGATAGCAGAATCTAATATTTTAAATGCTACTAAAAATCAAGAATTATTAAATTTACTTTCTATTGAAAATAGTTTGACTTATATTATTACAGCTTTAAAGAGTAATGGAGTTGTACTTGATAAGATATTAAAAGGTAATGTAATAGAGTTATATGAAGAAGATGAAGATTTACTTGAGGATGCAATTATTGAAAATAACCAAGCGATAGAGATGGCTGATTTATATAGAGGTATTTTATCTAGTACTACTGATACTGTTGCTACTATTATATCTAATAATCTTAATACTATTATGAAGTTCTTAGCAGGTATTACAATTGTCTTTTCTATTCCTACAATGGTAGCTTCTTTTATGGGAATGAATGTTACTTTTGGTAAGTTTGCTGATAATCCTTATGCTTTTGTTTTACTACTTTTATTATCACTACTCTTATCACTTATAGTTGCTCTTATTTTAAAGAAGAAAAATATGTTATAAAAAAACTTCCCTTTGTGGAAGTTTTAATTAGTTTGAGTATTATTTTCACTTTCTGTAGTAGGAGTTTGTTCTTCAGATTGTGATGGATTTGTATTAGTATTTTCTCCTATATCAGTAGATAAAGTAGGTTGTGTTTCAGTTACCACAATAGTACCAGTATAAATGCTATTATTGTAGGTAATTGTATATTGATAACTACTTGCTTTGTTTACATTAACTTTGCTAAGATCAATTAACATAGTAGCTTTTATATCATCAGTAAGTGGCTCTATTACATAGTTACTTACATCAGTTGGTAAGGCAGTACCTACATTTATATTTACAGTTTTTAAAGTTATACTTTGTAAAATATTTGTATTTACTTCTTTCTCTTTTACAACAATGATACCTTGATAAACCTTCTTTTTATATGTAATTGTGTAATTGTATGTTCCAGGCTCAGTAACATTGACACTGCTTGTATCAAGCTTTAGATTTGCAAGAACTTCATCTGAAACAGCACTATCTAAATAGTCAATTATCTTGACACTTAAAGGAGTGTTAACTTCAATAGTCAAATTTTTTAATTTTATGTCAATATCGCTTTCTTTACTTACTTGTTTTTGTTCAACTATAACTAGTACTTTTTCTTCTACATTATTTGCTTGCAATGAATTATACATTACTCCTGATGAAATACAAAGAATTCCAAGTAAGGAAAGAGCACTTACAGTTATGATTCTAACATGTTTATCCATATATATCATCCTTTACTCTTATAACCATTATAATCTAAGTAATGTCAATTGACAAGAAAAAATAGTGATTACTTTACATAATTCACTATTTACGGTTATTTTTATATCCTTGATACCAATTATTAAGCGAATCTCCTACATCATTTCCTATATTTTTTAAGCCATCTATTCCACTGTTTATTAAGTCTCCGATATTATTATAATTTTCTGTTCCAATAAGTTGTTCAATTTTTTCTAGAATATCATAGTATGCTTCTTTGGCACCACCCTTAATACTTTCTAAATCTTCTTTCCAATTTGGATTTATGCTTTCTATTTTGTTTTTAGTATTAATAAATTCTTCAATACACTTTGCCTGTGCTTCAGGATTTAAATCAGCGAATTTAGTCTCTTTATATTCTTTTCCATAAAATATAAAGTCAATGGCATCAACAAAATAGTCTCCCCATATTTCATCTGCTTTTTCAAAGTTTTCTGTATAGATTAAACTATCAATTTCTTCTCTTTCACTTGCAAAATTATCAAATTGTTCTTCATTTTTATTTTCAACATTATCTTGTTCGTTATTGTTTTCTACTTCTGTTGTTATTTCGTTAGTTGACTCAATATTATTTTCTTTGCTAGAACATCCTGTTGTTACTAAAACAAAAGATAGTGAACCCAAGGCTATTAGTCTTTTTAAAGCTTTTTTAATTTCCATATTCATCTATTATCACCTAACTTTGTTCATAAATTGTTTTAACTTTACATTTTCCTCTTAAGAAAGGATTATATAGTTTTCTATCAAAATCTTTGTAATGACCAACTTGCTTTAGATATTTATTATCTATATTGTAATCTTCACTAATTTGATATTCTTTATAGTTTAATAATTCACCTATGTTTTTATTTTTATATCTTTTTTTATGTTTTCTTATAATAAAACCATCTTTTCTATAGTAATTAGTTACGTCTTTATAATTGTTTTCTCCAAATTCTTTTCTGCTTATTGTTCCTGTTGTGTTATCTTTTATATAATTATCATGTTCAGAAATAAGCCTAGTTATTATTTCTTTGTTATTATGAAAACCATGGAATTCTTCATTAGTGTTAATCTCATGTAGACTTGTATTTCTATTTTTATATATATTTGTTTCTGTTCTTTTATAAGTTGTATAGTAATCATTATTGTCTAGTTTTTTATAGTTAGTTTCTTCTCTATAATCTTTTCCTTTTAGAGTAGCTGAAACGTTATCTTTGTCTATTGATATATATAGTATAGAAGTTTCTTTATCATTTGTTAATTCTAAGATAATATCATTTCTATTTATTAGTTTTACATTACCATATATTAGAAATACTTTTAGATGTCTTAATATGTAGTCTTGGAACTTTTCATCTTTAGTTATTTTTTGTAAATCTTTAATGATATTTTTTAGTTCATCTAATTCTTTAATATTTAATTTTCTTTTCTTCTTTCTTTTAATAGTATCAACACTAAGATTAAATTTTCTTATATATTCTTCATTTAAATCTTGGTTAATTATATTAATTCTTCTTGTCATTAATAAATTGTAACTATTGTTCATTTTTCTTTTTCTCCTTTACTTTATCTCCTTGGTAGAGATTTCTAGTACTCATTATTTTATCAATTTCATTTAAAATTGTAAACTTTTTTGTAAGCCAAGTAGGTTCTATTATATCGCTTGGATTAGGATCTTCTGTTAGACGGTGTATGACTATTTCTTCATTTAAATATTCTAGTTGTTTAACTACTATATTAACATATTCTTCTTTTGTTAGAATATGAAATTTATTATTTTGATAATATTTTTCTAAAGGGGTGTCCTTTAATATTCCTAGCATATGTATTTTAATACCATCTATATTTAAATCATTTAAATGTTTAACTGTTTCTATCATCATATCTTCTGTTTCATAAGGAAGGCCGTTAATAATATGAGCGACGACATTGATATTTCTTTGTTTTAGTTTTTTTACCATATTATCAAAACTATCAAGAGTTGAGCATCTGTTAATAAGCTTACTTGTTTTTTTCATGGATTGTTTGTAAACCTAGTTCAACGATAAGAAAAGTTCTTTTATTAATGTCTTCTAAATAATCTAAACATTCATCTGTAATAGAATCACTTCTTGTAGCGATAGATAATCCAATACAATCATCTCTTTCTATAAATGGTTCAAAACATTCTTTTAATCTTTCTATAGGTGCATAAGTATTAGTATTAGCTTGAAAATAAGCGATAAATTTAGCATTAGGCCACTTTCTTTGCATAATTTTTTTTCCTTTTTCAAACTGTTCGATTAAACTTTCTTTAGGATTACCTGCATAGTCACCACTACCTAGTTTTGAACAGTAGATGCAACCACCAAAACCAACTTTACCATCAATGTTAGGACAAGTGAAGTTAGCATTTAGACTAACTTTACAGACCTTAGTATTGAACTTCTTTTTGTAATAATAAGTTAGAGTGTGGTACCTTTTATTATCATCACTATATTTAAAATTATTTTCCATATTCTACTCCTAAAATTTGTAAGTATCTTGCTAGTTTAAATTCCTTAGAAAAAACTTTACTTAGTTTTCTTGGTGTTTTATTATTTTCTAAATGATTTAAGAAAAATAGTATTAAAGTCTTAGAGTTAATCTTTTTAGTTAAACTTTTTATACTTTTGATAGTGTTTTTATCTAGAGAGCCTTCTACTTCTATTTTTTTATTTAAAGATTTGATAAAACTATTAAGACTATATATTTTACTTTCATCTAGTTTGAATATTTTACCTAGTTCTTCTATAGATGTTAAGAATTTCTTTTCAGTAGTATCTAATAAATTATCTTTATTATTTAGATAATAAGTAGAAATAGTATTCTTTTTAAAAGTAAATTTATTACCATCTAACTTTTTAAAAGCTTTTAGGGTATCGTTATAGCCAAATTTAACATTTATTTTTGCAGTTTTTTCATCAAAATTTAAGAAGAAAGAGATGTTGTTTTTAGGTTTTATTACAATGCTATCTACTTGTTTACTAGGTCTTTTCTTAAAACCAGGAGAGCCTAGGTCAACGATTATTAAAAACTCTGCTCCTAATTCTATAGCAAGTTCAACAGGTAAATTATCATAGTAACCACCATCTATATATTTATCTCCATCTATTTCTTTCATTTTAAAGGCAGGGTAACAGGTAGCAGAGGCCATTAAGTAATCTATTAGTTTATCATGTGGTATTTTTTCTTTAGATAAGATTAGAGGCTTTTTAGTGGTGAAATTATAAGTAATAAGGCCATAATCTATTTTACTATTATAAAACTTTCTTTTATTGACATTATCTTCAAGAATAGTTTCAATCTTTTTAATATCCATACCACCGTTTTTTATAAAATTACCTCCAAATAGTTTAAGAATATCTATTTCCTTGTTAGATTTAGGTAACTCGTTAAAAAGATATTCGAGATTTAGTTTACGCCATATTCTTTTCGCTTTAAAGTAAGAATTCTCACACATTAAAACCCCATTTAAGGCACCAATTGATGTTCCTGTTACAATATCATATTTAATATGTAATTCTCTTAAAGCTTTCCAAACACCTAGTTGATAACTTCCTTTAGCGCCTCCTCCTGATAAGACAACCGCTGTTTTCATGTTAAGCACCGCCTTTCTTTTCAAGGCTTATTATATCATAGTTTAAAAGATTTTAAAACTGTGATATAATTTCTATATAGTAGTAGAGGAAGTGATAAGATGCCACAAAAAAGAGTTAAATTAAAGTTGAAAAGTAATGCTAAGAAACCTTTGATGATAATTGGAGTAATCCTTTTAGTTATAGTAATTCTTTTAGTATTTTATTTTAATAGAATAGGAGAGCTTAAGTATTTAGGTTATAGTGAGGAAGCGGCGAAGAATATAATCTTTAAGTTTAAATATTCTTATGTTATGGATATAGGCGAGAATAAGACTTTAAATGCAGCGTTTAGTAGTGATGATTATAAAGAAGATAATCTTGATAATTATGCAAAGATAGATTATGAAAATCAAGAGCATTTAATTAGTAATATAAATAAATTATTAAATAAAGGTTATAGTGTTGATGAAGTTAATTTAATTATTTCTAAAGGTGATGATGAGTCTGTTAGTGACTTTGTAAAACGCGATAAGGTTAAATATATAGAAGAGTTTTTATCTGTTGATTATGCTAAACTTGATAATTTAGATAGATATGTTGCTTATAAAGAAAAGGAAAATGATGATGCAGAGACTACTGTTTTATATGTAAATATGGATTTTGATAAAGAAGATTATGTTGATCCTTTAGTTATAGATAAATTTGATGATTATGTGTTAGTAAATAAACATAGACAGCTTAGTAGTAAATATGTTCCTGATGATTTAGTTACTATTGATGAAGAGTATGTAAAAGCGGATGGAGAGATTGAGATAGAACGTAATGTTGCGAAAGCATTTTATGATATGGCAGAGGATGCTAGTAAAGAAGGACTTGAGTTAATGGTTAGTTCTGGTTATAGAAGTTATGAAGATCAAGAAGAGATTACTAATACATATTTAGAGCTTTATGGACAAAATTATGTTGATAATTATGTAGCGAAACCTGGTTTTTCTGAACATCAAACAGCGATGAGTTTAGATATTGCTAGTAAATCTGTTAATACTTTTGTGGAAAGTGATGAATATACTTGGATGATGGATAATGCTTATAAGTATGGATTTATATTAAGATATCCTAGAAGTAAAGAAGATATTACAGGTTATAAATGTGAAGCTTGGCATTATAGATATGTAGGTAAAAAGATTGCTAAATATATAAAAGAAAATAATATTACTTATGATGAGTATTATGTTATGTTTTTAGATGATTAGTAATTGTTAACTAATAAAAAATATGTTAATATATAGATAATAAGAATTGAGAGAAGGTAAAAAAATATGAGAAAACTATGTTTACAATATGTTACCTGGGGGGGGCAGTTTTTATCCTTAAGCATAAAAGGTAAATTTAATAGTAATTTAGTTACTTTCTTTCATAGTGTAAGAAGAATAGAATAGAGAATTATTTTATTCTTTTTTGTGTGTAATAATGGAAGGAGTAAGAGATTTATGGAGAAGAAAAATAAGAAAGCGACAGTAATAATCATAAGTATATTTATAGTATTAATACTTGCGATACTAATAAGTTATGCTTATTTTATTACAGAGTTAAATGGAGCAGACCAGATAGTAAAAGTAGGAGAATTAGAACTAGTACTAGATGAGACAAGTGAAGGGATAAGTTTAGATAATGCAGTAGGTATAAGTGATAGTGAAGGTATGTCTTTAGAAGGTTCAACTTTTAAACTAATAAATAATGGTAGTAAAGCGGTAGATTATACAATTTATTTAGATGATAATACTATAAGTGACACTGATACTAGAATAGATGATAAGTATTTAAAGTATAATCTAGTTAAGAATGGTAGTGATAGTGGAGCTTATTTACTTACCAGTATAGGAAGTAACCCTAATAGAATATTAGATTCTGGAACCATAGAAGGAAAAAGCACAAATGAATATAGTTTAAATCTATGGATAACAGATGAAGTAGATGGAAATTACTCTGGACAAGTATTTAGTGGCAAGTTAAGAGTAGAAGTTTCACAAGATAAACCAGAAGGAATTGATGTTTTAATAGATAAAGCGAACGATCCTAGTAATAATGATTATAATAGTAGTAGTATAGAAGAACAGAAGGAAATGTATGTGTTTAATCATAGTGAGACTTATCAAACAGAAGCTTTAACTGATTATCGTTATATAGGAAACAATCCTAATAACTATGTTATATTTAATGATGAAGTATGGAGAATAATTGGTGTATTTCCTGTAGTTAATGCTAAAGGAGAGACGGAAAATAGAATTAAAATAATAAGAAATGAATCTATAGGAAGATATTCTTGGGATAATAAAAACATGGCAACTGGTGCAGAAGATGATTTTGGTAAAAACGATTGGTCAGATGCTAGACTTATGAAGCTTCTAAACGGAGGTTATGAGAATGAATCTGTTGGTGGAAGTTTATACTATAATAGAGGTAGTGGAACGTGTTATAGTGGACACAATAATGGAACTGTTAGTTGTGATTTTGGTGAAAATGGTTTAAATCAAGAAGCGAAAAGTATGACTAGTAAAGTGGTTTGGTATTTAGGTGGTAAACATAATAGTACTACTAGTAATACAGGAGAAGATGATTATATTTTAGAACGTGGAGATAGAGTTACTAATACAAGGCCTTTATCATGGTTAGGAGAAATAGGCTTAATTTATATAAGTGATTATACCTATACTTTTGCAAATGGTGTTAGTGATACTTGTTATAATACGGTAATGAGTTGTAATGCATCTGAAGGATCAAAAAGTTGGTTATATGAAAGAAACGTTGGAAAGTATACAATTATTCACCGCTTAATTACTTCAAGAGATATTTATGTTTTGCAGGGTAATGGTAATATTACTTTTGGAGGTGCTGATGGGACAAATTATGTTTATCCAACACTTTATTTAAACAGTAATATAAAAATAACAAGTGGTGATGGTAGTAGTGAAAATCCATATAGATTGTCTATTTAAATCTTTTTAATGTTCTTACTTTTAATTCTTTTATATTTATGTTAAAATTAAAGAGAATAAAAGGATGGGTGATATTATGTATCCACTAGGTAAACAGTTTGAAATTGATGTTAGTAAAGCTAAAAGTGATGATAAATGTGTTTGTAAGGGGAAACATTATCGTATTACTGTTTTGTCTGAAAGACTTGTTAGGCTTGAGTATAGTCCTAGTGGTCAGTTTGTAGATGTTCCAAGTCAATTTGCTTTAAATCGTTCTTTTATGTTTCCTGAATATCAAACTAAACAAGATGCTAAATTTTTAGAGATTACTACTAAATATTTTCGCCTTGTTTATGTGAAAGAGGCTCCTTTTGTTGGTACTAAAGTAGATCCTATGAAAAATTTAAAGATATCTTTATTTATGGGAAATGGTGATAATAATAGAGATTGGTATTATGGACATCCTGAAGTTCGTAATTTAGGTGGAAACATGATAAGTGAAGATGTTAATACACCTAAGGCATTGAAGAGGGGCCTTTATTCACTAGAAGGTTTTGCTAGTATTGATGATAGTAATAGTCTTTTATTTAATTCAGATGGAACTTTAGAAAATCGTGAAAAAGGTAGTTTTGATATATATGTATTTATGTATAAAGATGATTTTGAACTTGCTATGAAGGATTATTTTCATCTTACTGGTAATCCTGAACTTATACCTCGTTATGCTTTAGGTAATTGGTGGAGTCGTAATACTACTTATAATGAAGAATCAGTTAAAGAGTTAGTAGGAAACTTTGAAAGACGTAATGTACCTTTAGCTGTTCTTCTTTTAGATAAAGATTGGCATTATAGGAATATTGGTAATTACAAAAATTTACATACAGGCTTTACCTTTAATAAAGAACTTTTTCCTAATCCAAGTGAAATATCTAAGTATTTACATGGCCATAATATAAGACTTGGTTTAGAAATTGATCCTACTGAAGGAATTTATCCTCATGAAACTTATTATGCTCAAGCTTGTTCTTATTTAGGGATTAATGGTAATAAAATAATTGTATTTGATCCACTTAATCCTAAATTACTTGATGTTTACTTTAAGCTTTTTTTACATCCTTTAGAATCTTTAGGAGTTGACTTTTTTTTGCATGATTATAAAGGAGATAATAACCCTTTAAAGTTACTTGCTTATAATCATTTCAATTATAAAGATATAGGTAGAAATCCTGCTAAAAGAAATATTATGTTAAGTCGTAATGGTATTTATGCTCCTCATCGGTATCCTATTCTTTATGCTGGAGAGACTGAGGTATCTTGGGAAGGCTTAAAAGAGATATCTTCTAGTATGATGGCTTCTGCTAACATAGGAGTATCATTTTGGTCTCATGATGTGGGGGGTAATCATGGTGGTATAGAGATGAGTGAACTTTATATTAGATATGTAGAGCTTGGTGTATTTAGTCCTATTTTGAGATTTCATGCAGCACGTGGTAATTACTATAAAAGAGAACCTTGGAGATGGGATATTAAAACTGAGACTATTGTTAATGATTATTTACGTTTACGACATAGATTGATTCCTTACTTATATACAGAGAGTTATAGATATTATAAAGAAGCTAAGATGTTGATTGAGCCTTTCTATTATAAATATAAATGGGTAATAGATGATAATAATTATAAGTATCAATATTTTTTAGGTAGTGAGTTTCTTGTTTGTCCTATACTTACAAGAAAAGATAATATTATGAATAGGACAATACATCGCTTTTATATACCTGAAGGTGTTTGGTATGATTTTAAAACTGGTAAGAAATTTCCAGGTAATAAAAAGTATGTATCATTTTATAAAGAAGAAGATTATCCTGTTTTTGCAAAAGCTGGCTCTGTTATTCCTTTATCGAATAGAAGTGATGTTAATAATGTAGGTCTTCCTTTAGATATGGAGATTCATATATTTCCTGGAGTATCTAATACATATACTCTTTATGAAGATGATGGACTTACATCCTTGTATAAAGAAGGTTACTACTTAAAAACAGATATTGATTATAACTATATGCAGAATAATTATACGGTAATTATTAGATCTGTTGAAGGTAAAAGTGGTATTGCTCCTATAAGACGTAATTATAAGTTTAGATTTAGAAATACTAAGATGGCAGAATCTGTTAGTGCTCACTATAATGAGCAAGAAATAAAAATAGAATCTATGTATATTGAAGAAAATGACTTTGTAGTTGAAGTTAATAATGTTAATACTATTGGACAATTAACTCTTAATTGTAGAGGTAAAGATATTGAGATTGATGCAGTTAGACTTATTAATGAAGATATTGATAGTATTTTGATGGATTTACAGATTAGTACTTATTTAAAAGAAAAACTTGCAGATATTATTTTCTCTGAGTTACCTATTAAGAAGAAGAGAATTGCTATTCGTAAGTTAAGACGTGATGGTTTATCTAAAGAGCATATGAAACTGTTCTTAAAACTTATGGAATATATAGAAAGTGTATAAGAGAACTGGTATTCTCTTTTTTTCTGTGATAGAATGGAATTAGACAAGACGGAGGTGGTTTAGTTGAAGGCAATGATAACAGGGGCAAGTAGTGGGATTGGACGTGATATTGCATTAAACCTTGCTAAATTAGATTATGATTTAATACTTGTTGGTAGAGATAAAGAAGCTTTAGAAGAAGTTAAAACTACTATAGATGGAAAGGTTAAGGTTAAGATAGTTGTAGTTGATCTTAGTAATTTACAGAAAGTTAAAGAGTTTTATGTCTTAACTAAGAACGATGATATTGATATACTTGTTAATAATGCAGGGTTTGGAGTATTTGGAGAGTTTTATGATATAGACCTTAATACTGAACTTAATATGTTAGATGTTAATATTAGAGCGGTTGATATGTTATGTAAGTTTTATTTAAAAGATATGATAAAAAAAGATAAAGGTATTATTCTTAATGTATCTTCAAGTGCTGCTTTTATGGCAGGGCCATTACTTAGTAGTTATTATGCTTCTAAAAGTTATGTTTATCGTCTTAGTTTAGCGATTAATGAAGAGTTAAGAAGACGTAAGAGTAAAGTACAAATTTCTGTTTTATGTCCAGGTCCAGTTGATACTAACTTTAATAATAGAGCAGGGGTTAAGTTTGCTGTTAAAGCTTTAAGTAGTAAGTATGTGGCAAGATATGCAGTAGAGAAGATGTTTAGTGGTAAGACAATAATTATTCCAGGTTTTAAGATGAAATTTGTTAAGTTTATAGTTAGATTCTTACCTGATAAGTTTGTAACTAGAATTAACTATAATATTCAAAAGAAGAAGGATAAATAATATGAAAGCATTGGTTCGTGTTGATAACTTAATGTTAGGTCCTTTTACAAAGTTTAGTATAGAAATACCTCTTAATTCTTTTACTTTTATTACTGGTTCTAATAATAGTGGAAAGAGTTTATTACTAAAAGTACTTGCAGGAGTAGTTAATGTTAAGAATAAAATTACTTATGATAAAGAGATAATAAAAAGTGATAATGATATTTCTTATATTTCTACTTTAACTTTTAACTATGCTACTGTCTTAAAAAATATTAGATATCCATTGGAAAGATTAGGATATGAGGATGATAAGATTAATGTATTAGTTAGGGATATTGCTAAAGACTTAAAGATTACTAATTTACTTAATAAAAATATTAAAGATTTAAATGAATATGAAAAACTTAGAGTCTTTTTAGCATCTAAAGTTATATATAATCCTAAATTACTATTATTAGATGATCCATGTCTTTTTTTGTCTCCTTTAGAAAAAGAAGAATTTATGGGGCTTTTAGAACAGTTGAGGACAAGAGGTATTACTGTAGTTGTTTCTAGTTCTTCAATAGAAGAAGTAATCTATACTATTAATAGTATTGTTTATGTACTTGATAAAGGGGGAATTGTTAGTAGTGGGGATATGTTAGAAGTATTAAGTGATGATAGTCTTTTAAATAAAATTGGTTTAGAATTACCTTTTATGGTAGATTTATCTGTTAAATTAGAGTATTATAATCTTGTTCCTAAGATTAATCTTAGTCCTTTGGGGATGGTGGAGCATTTATGGAAATAAAGTTTTCTCATGTTAATAGTAAAATTTTTTCTGATTTATCCTTTGTTATACCTAAAGGAGAGATTACTGGTATATATGGAGAGAATGGGGATAAATTACTTAGATTAATATCTTTAGAAGATGATAGTAAGGGTATTATTTACTTTAATAAAATTAGAAAGTTAAGACGTAATTACTATTTATTTAGTAAGACAATTGAACTTGTAGAGAAGAGATTTGTTAATTTATTTAATATAGATAATATCTATGAGTATTTTATAGAATATATTAGATATAGAAAACTTGAAGTAGATGATATTGATAAAAAAATAAAAGATTCTTTAAGAATAGTAGGACTTAAGATAGATATTTTAGAAAGACGTATTTCTACTTTGACAGGGAGTGAGTTAAAACTATTACAGTTTGCTTTAGCATTTCTTTCAAACCCTAAAGTAATATTATTAGATGAGCCTTTTAGAGAGCTTGATTTAAATGCGAGAAAGAAACTTATTAGAATTATTACAAGATTAAAAGATAAATTTGCTAGGACTATAGTTATTTATAGTAATAATCCTAATTACTTATATCAATATACTGACTATTTAATAGTACTTAAAGATAATAAAGTGTTAGTAGAAGGTAATTGTAGTGATATTTTCTTTGATAGTAAATATGATATTAAAAGACCTGATATAGTCTCCTTTATATTATTAGTTAAAGAGAAGAAGAATGTTAAGTTACCTAGAAGAAAAAGTGTTATGGACCTTATTAAAGATATATATTGGAATGTGAAGTGATATTATGAGATTTTTGATTAGATTTAGTTATGATGGTACTAATTTTAAAGGGTATCAGAAACAAGAGGGGTATAGAACTATACAAGGTGAGTTAGAAAGTGCTCTTTATAAGATTAATAATAATACTAAAGTAAAGATAGTCGCTGCTGGTAGAACTGATAAAGGGGTACATGCAATTGATCAGGTGGCTCATTTAGATTTGGATGTTGATATTACTCCTTATAAGTTAAAAAGAGCATTGAATAGTTATTTGAGTGATGAGATACATATAAATAGTGCGATGGAAGTTCCTGATGATTACTTTGTTAGGTATCATGTTTTAAGAAAAGAGTATCATTATTATATAAATATGAAAGAGTTTAATCCAATGATGAGAAATTATATTTATCAACATGGTTATCTTCTTAATGTTGGTAGAATGAGAAAAGCAATACATTTTTTTGAAGGTGAACATGACTTTAGAGCGTTTGTTACTGAAAATAATGTTAAAGAAAATTGTGTTAGGACTATATATGAAGCATCTATTACAAGAAAGAATGACGTTTTAGATATTAAGTTTGTTGGTAGTGGTTTTTTAAGATATCAAGTTAGAAATATGGTTGGTGCTTTACTTAAAGTTGGTACTGGTAAGATAGAGCCTTATGAAGTTAAGAGAATACTTGAAAGTAAAGTAAGAGGTAAAAATGGGGCGACAGCGAGGTCATGTGGACTTTATCTAGTTAAAACTACTTTGGAGGATGATATATGATAGGAATATTAGATTCTGGAATTGGTGGTGTTACTGTTTTAAGAGAGATTTTTAAACAAGGGATAAATGCTAAATTTATTTATTACTCAGATTCTAAACATAATCCATATGGTGATAAGAGTAGTGATGAAGTCTATAGTATTGTTAAGACAATAGTTGATTATCTTTTAGATAAGGGATGTGTTGCGATTGTTATTGCTTGTAATACTGCTTCTGCTATTTGTGTTAAGAGATTAAGAGAAGAATATCCTGATACCTTATTTATTGCAATTGAGCCTGCTTATAAAATGGTACATGATTATAATCCTAATGGTAAGACTTTAGTTATGGCTACGGAAGGGACAATAAATAGTGAGAAGTTTCTTACCTTATTTAATAAATATGATAATAAAAATACAACACTTCTTCCTTGTAAGGGACTTGCAGAACTTATAGAAGAAGGTAATGAAGTAAAAATAGATCGATATTTAGATGATAATCTTAGTAAATATAAAGATATAGATAATGTAGTTTTAGGTTGTACCCATTATCCTTTAATTAAGAAAAATATTAGAAAAGTTTTAGGAAATGTTAAGTTTTTTGATGGTTCTTTAGGTGTTAGTAAAGAGTTAGTTAGACAGTTAGAACTTAGAGGTATTACTTTTGATAATAAGAGTTTTAGTGTAGAGTTTATTGATACTAGTAGTAATGTTAGTAAAGAAAATAGATTTATGGAATTAATGAGTAGTAGTTATGAATAAAGTGTTGTAAATTGTTTGACTTAGTAGTCTTTTTTTGATATATTTAATTTAGATTTTTTGATGAAATCTAAAAGTAGAAATATAACTACTATAAGAGACTTAGTGGATGGTGTAAACTAAGATAGTTATATTTTGAAATTACATAGATGGAGAAAAAACGTGACTTAAGCGTTAATTAGGTATAAGTGCATAGTTTCTATGAAATAAGGTGGTACCACGGGTTTGTCTCGTCCTTAGTTTATGGGAACTTTTTCTTTTGGAGGTATGATATGAATACAGAGTATGAAGTTAGGATTTTAGAAATTGATAAAGATTCTTTCATTAAAATGTTAGAGAAACTAGGGGCTGAAAAGGTAGGAGATTTTTTTCAGAAACGTTATGTTTATGATTTTAATCCTGTTGTTAAAGGAAAGTGGATTAGACTTAGGACTAATGGCAATGAAAGTACTCTTACTATTAAAAATATTGTTAGTCCTTTGATAGATGGTACTAAGGAAATAGAAATAATTGTATCAGACTTTGATAAGTGTAATTATATTTTAAATGAGTTAGGATATAAGGCTAGAAGTTATCAAGAAAATAAACGTATTAGATATAATCTTGATGGAGTAGAGATAGATATTGATACTTGGCCTTTGATACCTACTTATGTAGAAATAGAAGGCAAAAGTGAAGAAGAAGTAATGACAGTAGTTAAGAAATTAGGCTATAATGAAAATGAGATAACTACTTTAGATGTTGATAGTATCTATAAAAAGTATGGTCATGATTTAAAAATGATAGACGAATTAAAGTTTTAGGAAAGTGGTAGTATGAGTTTAAGTGAATTATATAGTGAAGAAGTTAATCAGTATAGAAAAACTGGTAAATTACAAGTTGAACCTAGTCAAGTTTTAGCAATGTTACTGTTAGAAAAGAAAAAGTATTTTTTTCCTACTGATGTAAATATTGAAACTTTTTGTCGTGATTATGAGGATGAAATAAAAGATGATGTTGTTAAAGTAGAAGAAGATTTTGATTTAGACTCTCCAAAAGATGCTGATGAATTTTGGCAGATTTATGGCGGGGCAATAGAAGTATTATTTGATGGAATTACTCAGATGTCTTTTATGAATGGGGAAGATGTTTATCAATATTGTTATGGTAAATTTGAAAGTAGTAATAAAGTAAAAAGAATTGGAGGTTTAAAAAATGACATTAATAGAGTTTTATAATGAAGAATTAGAAAATTATCATGATACAGGAGAAAGAAATCATCCTAGTAATTTACTTGCTCTTCTTCTTTTAGATAAAAAAGATGAGTTTGAATCTTTAAAAGTAGAAGAAGGAGAATTTTATGATGCCTATAAGGAAGAAATTGATAGAGAAATTGATAAGGTTACTAAAGACTTTAATTTATCTAAAGAAGACTTTATTAATTATATTGAAGGGAACTTAGGTTTTTATGATGAAAAAGATTATGAAGAAGATAAGTTATGGCAAGTATTTGGTGAAGGATTTGGTGTTTTACATTGGGGATTAATGTATAGGCCTGATTGTAGTGGGGAAGAAATTTATTTTGATTATTTTGGTGATACTAGAATTAAAGATAATAATCATGTTAAGAAATTAGGAGGGTTAAAATGACATTGTTTGAAGAATTGAAATGGAGAGGACTAATTAAAGATATATCTAGTCCTGAACTTGTTGATAAACTAAATAAAGGAGGTCTTACCTTTTATATTGGAACTGATCCAACTGCTGATAGTTTACATATTGGACATTTTTCATCGTTCTTAATTGCAAGACGTTTGAAAGAAGCAGGACATCATCCAATTTTATTAGTAGGAGGTGCGACTGGTCTTATTGGTGACCCTCGTCCTACTAGTGAAAGACCTATGATAAGTAAAGAAGAGTTAAATCATAATTTCCTTTGCTTAAAAGAACAAGCGGAAAAGATATTTGCAAGAGGAGATAATGACTTTAGAGTAGTTAATAACTTTGATTGGATTAAAGATATTAATGTAATAGATTTCTTAAGAGATTATGGTAAGTACTTTAATATCAACTATATGCTTGATAAAGACATTGTAAGAAGAAGACTTGATTCTGGTATTACTTATGCAGAGTTTTCTTATATGATATTACAAGCTTTAGACTATTTACATCTTAATAGTGAGTTTGATTGTACATTACAAGTCGCTGGACAAGATCAATGGGGTAATATTACTGCAGGTATTGATTTGATTCGTAAAAAGACTGGTAAAGAAGTGTATGCTTTTACAATGCCTCTTTTAACTAAAGCGGATGGTACTAAGTTTGGTAAGAGTGAAGGAGGAGCGATTTGGTTAGATAGAGAGAAGACTACTCCTTATGAGATGTATCAATTCTTAATAAATGCAGAAGATACTAAAGTAATAGATTATTTGAAATTCTTAACCTTCTTAAGTAAAGAAGAAATAGAGAAAATAGAAAAAGAACAGATGGAAGCACCTGAAAGACGTATTGCTCATAAAGCATTAGCAAGAGAAGTTATTACTTTTATACATGGGGAAGATGCTTATAACGAGGCTTTAAATATTAGTGAAGCATTATTTAGTGGTAATATTAAGAATCTTACTAGTCAAGAGATAGAAATGGCTTTTAAAGGGTTAGATAAACTTATTATAGATAAAGATATGAATATAGTAGACTTTCTTGTAGAATATAATATCTGTAGTAGTAAAAGAGAGTCTCGTGAGTTTGTTAATAATAATAGTATTAGTATTAATGGAGAGAAGATTAATGACTTAGAGTTTACTATTAATAAAGATATTGCTATAGATAATAAATATGTAGTAGTAAGACGTGGTAAGAAGAAATACTTTATTGCATGTTTTGGAGGGAAAGATGAAGAAGAATAAGAAGGAATTAAAAGTAGAACAAAAAAGATTAGTTAAATGGTTAAGAGTAATTATAGTCTTATGTATTGCTATTATAGTTATAGAAGCCTGTTATATTGGTCTTTCTTATTATAATAGAACAAAGTCTGTTGTTTATACTGATACTTTAAATAGCTTTAAAGAAATAGATGATGGTTATTTAGTCGTTGGTAATAGTGACTTTAAAAATAGTGAGTTTAATTCTTATCAGAAAGATTATAATAAAGCTAAGTTTTCTAAATATAATAGTGATTTTGAAGTAGAGTTTGAAAGTGCTTATACTAAGGGTTATTCATCATATTTTAGTGATGTTATAGAGTATAAAGATGGTTATATTGCAGTAGGTGGTGCACAATATGATGAACAACAAGTAGAAGATAATGCTACTGATGGGCTAATTGTTTTATATGATAAAAATGGTAAGCAAGTTGATACTAAGAGTGTACAAATAGCAGGAGATACTACTTTTAATAAAGTATTACTTGTAGATGATGGATTTATTGTAGTAGGGCAAAGTATCTTACAGAATATGGTTATTGGTAATGATCCAGATGGTGGTGCTTTAATAATTAAGTATGACTTTGATTTAAAGGAACAGTGGAGAGCTAATTATGGAGGAAGTAAGTCTGCTATATTTAATGATGCTGTTATAGATGGAGATTACCTTTATTTGGTTGGTAAAGATGCTACTAGGTATGGTATGATTGCTAAATATACATTAGATGGTGAACAAGTATTTGTTAAGACTTATGAATATACAGATACTGTTGGTTTTAGTTCTATTGTAAAAGTTGGAGATGAATTCTTTGTTGCAGGCTCTAAGACTATTAATATTGATGCTAAAGATGAAGATAAAGTTACTGAAGGATTAATTCTTAAGTATGATAGTGATGGTAATGTGTTAGATGAAGTTACTTTTAGTAGAAATAATGCAGCAAGATTTAATAAAATAGTTTCTGATGGAGATGATTTAATAGTAGTTGGTCATACTTATAAGAAAGATGAAGAAAAGTCTACAGATACATATAATTATTTAGATTATCGTGGTATTATTGTTAAATATAATACTGATTTAGAGAAAAAAGCTAATAATAAAGAGAATGGTTCTGGAGTTGATTATTTTAGTGATGTAATAGTTACTGATGATGGTTATTTAGTAGGTGGTGCATCTTCATCAAAAGAACTTGGTAGTAATAATAAAGATTATCGTACTTATTTCTTAAAATATAATAAAGATTTGGAAAGAGAATTTTATAAATAATGCTTTATGTAGTTAAGAGTTTTAGAGAAGATAAAGATACTAGTGGTAATCTAAATCCTCCTTTATCAGAAGAAGGAGTAGAGTTTGGTAAGAAGTTAAAATTAAGAAATAATGCAATAAACTTTGATAAGTGTTATACATCATTTAAGTTAAAAGATTTTGGAAGTGCTCTTATTCTTGTAGGAGATAAATTAATAGTTGAGAGAACTCATAGTTTAGATAGTAAAAATAAAGAAGAGATAATCAATTTTATTGAATCTCTTCCCCAAGATAAATCTATTTTAGTAGTTGCTAGTGATGAAGTTATTTCTACTATTAGAGGTAATTTTGATTGTATGGAGTTAAAGTAAATGTTATAGTATAAATAAATATATTTAATGAGAGGTGTTTGGTAATGAAATATAAGAGTATTAGTTTAAATGGTACAGATAATTATCAGTATAGTTTAGTAAAATATGAAGATAAATATAAATATATTTTGGATTCTATTGAAGGCATTGATACTAATTTAATTGATTCTGTTATGGCATGCCCTGTGATTTATAGTATAAATAGTGATCATCAGGCCTATATGATTGTTAAAGGTGATGATATAGGTGTTGGTGCTACTTATATTGGTACTAGTACTGATGAAAAGGACTTAGAGGTAAAATTACAATTAGATGAAAGTAAATTTGCTAATGAAACAGAAATGTATATGCTTATTAATCAGTTAGTAGATTCTTTAGGACTTTATTGTTATGAAAGAAAAAATATTTGTATTGAATTACTAAATAAAATAGATTTATCTAAATATAATTGTCTTAAATATAACAGGGAGTATCTGTTGCCAAATATTTTTACTTATGTTTGTAGTAATAACAAGTACAATAAAACTATACCTTTATTATTAAAAGAAATTAAAAGTTGTGAGGATACTTTAGTTTCTTGGAAACAGACTTGGTGGCAAGAGATTCAACATAGAACTTCAGATGATTTTCATCTTTTATTTGATAATGATTATATCGAAAAGTCAGATGAAATGTTTAGTAAAGCTTCATCTTTTAGCTTGGTTGATTATACTCAAGATAGAAATGTTACTTTTGATATAGATGGAAATGTTAGTTTTTCTAAAAAAATAAAGAAAAATGATTCTATGTGTGAGTTTACTTATAATGTGAGAAAAGATGGTTTTAATGTTAATACTTTTGGTTTTTTACTTGAAGATGATCAAACTCGTTCTAAAATAATAACTCTTAATGAAGAGTTAATTAAATCTAAAGAAAAAGGTACTAAAAAAATAATTTATAAGAGTGATATTGTCGATAAATCTTCTATTTATTTAGAGGTTAGACTTGATGATAATGATGATATTGATAAATGTTATATTGATTTTAGGACCCATAGAAACAATGGTAAGATTAATGGTATGTACCTTATAAGGATTAATAATAGAGATAAAAACTTTTCTTTTAGTTATAGAAGTAGAAAAGGTGATATTTATAAGTATATTGATAATATTTATTATGATGATGAAAGACTTTCTACGGATACATTAAAAAATAGAATAGAGTTTTTTGTTGATGTTATTAATAAGTGTTATAGAAATGGTAGAGGAGCGATTTCTTCTGATATTGATATTAGAGATTTAGTTAATACTAGAAAAATTGAAAAAGATGTAATTAATTTTATAAAACAGATAAAGAGTGAGATACCTTTACCTTATTTACAAGAACAAATAGATAAATTTATTTTAGAATATAGTAAGTCTAAGAATGGAGACAAAGTAAAAAAACTGCAGTGATGCAGTTTTTTTATCTATAAGGAAATTGCGTTTTTTTGGATGAAAATCGAATAAATGTATTGACAAACATATCTTCTATATAATACACTTGAGTTACAAGAAAGAGGGTTCGTCATATGAAAGTGTATAGAGCATATAAATTTAGATTATATCCAGATGAAGAACAAAAGATATTAATACATAAGACTTTTGGATGTAGTCGTTTTGTTTATAATTATTATCTAAATTATCAAAAAGAAAAAGGAGTGCAGAAATCATTTAATTTATGTAAAGATTTAAAAGAATTAGAAAAAAATCACGAATATCTTAAAGAAGTAGATTCATGTGCCTTAAGATGCTCTATATTTGATTTAGAAGATGGTTTTAATAACTTCTTTGCAAAAAGAAGTGGATATCCAAGGTTTAAGAGTAAGTTTAATAGACAGTCTTATAGAACTAGTTGTGTAAGAGGTACATATAAAGAAAAAGAATATAGTAATATAGAAGTAGATTTATTAACTAGAAATATAAAATTACCAAAACTAGGAAAAGTTAAAATAAGGGGTTTTAGAAATAAAGATAAAATAGAAGGAAAGATATTAAATGCTACTATATCAAAAGAAACAACAAATAAATATTATGTTAGTGTATTAGTAGAAGAAGATTTGTTAGTAGAAAAATTAACACCTACCACTATAGTAGGAATAGATTTAGGAATAAAAGATTTAGTAGTAACAAGTGATGGTATTAAATATGGTAATCTGAAAGTATTAATGAAATTTGAAAAGAGATTAAAAAGATTACAAAGAGAATTATCAAGAAGAGAAAAAGGTAGTAAGAATTATTTAAAGACAAAGGAGAAGATAGCAAGAGTACATTCTAAGATAAAGAATTATAGAAAACATTATTTAAATAATATAGCGAACGAAATAGT
>CAMMQC010000018.1 GCA_946498975.1 uncultured Mycoplasmatota bacterium | reverse complement strand
CTCCTTTCCTAATTAAATACTTTTCGAAAAGTGATTTAACTCTAACATAACAAGAGAATTAAATCAAAAAGAGAAAATTGAAAATTCAAAAGAAAAACAGGTGGAAAATTACCTCAAAACACCTGTTTTCTACAATATTCACTCTCATATTAGCTTGAATTTTGAAAATTCATATAAATTTTATTTTTTTAAGATGATACTGCTTCATTCAACATCTCAAAGAAAGTATTCATACCTTTATTAAAAATGTCTTCTATTAAGCGAGATAAGTCTAATCCTAGTTCTGATACTTTGTTTTCATAATTAACTTTATCTTTATTAAGATAATCTTTTATAGTAACATCCTTACCCGCTTCTATATCTTCCTCATACTCTTTTATCTGTTCTTCTGTTAACATATTCTCTCTATTTCTTGTGTATTCATTATAACCTGATGCTTGCATAAAATATAGGACAAAGAAAAGAAATACTAATATTAAAACAATAAGTCTTGCTAAATTAGTTTTGGTCATTATTTATCACCTCTGTTAGCACTTCACTTAAAACTAAAAGAGTCTCATAGACTTCATCTATAGTATTTTCTGGTCCTCCTACTTCTATTAGAATAGTTCTATTAGAAAAATCTTGGTTATAAACACCGTTTACCCCTTCCCCTTCTTTTTTGTATATTCCTTTAGATAGTCCTGGTATTTTAGCATTTATCATCTCACTTATTTTGGTACTGAAATCTAAATTTCCCTGATAATTAGGATTTTCTAATCCTACTAAAAACATTACTTTAGCATAGTTCTTATCATTATAAGTTAGAGTTGTCTTATCATGAGATAAGGAATCTCTATGTAAGTCTATAAAATAAATTAAACTAGGATAATTCTCTTTCGCTTGTTCCATTAAGACTCTGCTAGCAGTATAACTTCCAGCATAATTAAGTCCTAAACTACTTCTAATACTACTTATTGTTTGTTCTTCTATTAACACACTAAAACCATTATCTTCTAATTTTTCTTTTAAAACATAATCTGATAGTTTAACTGTTGGCATTACACTATACTCTGCAAAAGATGATGGTTTATACTCTTCTGTATCATGAGAATTATATAAATAAATAGTAGGTTCTTCTTCATTAACAACATCTTTGTTACTTACTTTTTTAACTTCTTTCTCCTCTACATTTACTTTTTTAGTTAACCCTTTAAAATTAGTATCTAATATTGAAAGAGGATCACTTAAATTTAAATCAATTAATTTAGTCATAATTTGATGAAAGTAACTATAGTTAGATTTACTATTAACAATAAAAGGATTATTATTTTCTATTAAAAAGTTTACTAAATCACTATTTTGATAAGGTAAATTATATTTAGATAAAGCTTTAATAGTTATGACAAACGAAGAAAAAATCATAATAAAGAATAGAATGATTTTAGGTTTTATTTTCTTAGTTTTTTTATTCTTTGATATAAACTTTTTCTTCATAAGAAATCTCCTTTACTACATAGTAATAAAAGAGTTATTAAAATTATGTCGAATTAGTTTAATTCTAGACTTTTATTTAAAGCTTTAGATAAAAGAAGACTTAACTTTTGGGTAACAAAGTCTATTTCTTTAGGAGTTACTAAAAGATTATAGCCTAGAGGTGTTAAGACTTCTGTAATTAAGGTCTTAATCTCTTCTTCTGATAAATTGCCTATTAGACCCATGACTTCTTCTCTTTCTTCCCTGTTTAAAGTTTTATCATGACTTTTATAATCTCTACTACTTGGAGGGACTAACTTTAATTTACTATTATTAATATTTTCTTTTTCATAAGAGAAGTGTCTAAAGATATAGTTAATAGTATTACTAACTATAGTTGTTGCATCTACAACTGTTGGTATACCAATAGCGATTACAGGTATACCTAGAGTTTCTTTACTAATTTCAAATCTATTATTTAAAAGACCACTACCTGGATGTATACCTGTATCTGTTATTTGTATTGTTTTATTAATACGTTCAAGACTTGAGGCAGCAAGGGCATCTATTACGATTAGAAAATCTGGTTTCGTTTTTTCTATTACTCCTTCTATTATTTCTTTAGTTTCAATACCTGTTGTACCCATAACTCCTGGTATTAGTGATGAAATAACTCTATATTTATTATCTAATGGTAGCCCTAACTCTACTATCTGTCTTGTTATTTTAATAGAATCTACTGTTAATGGTCCTAAAGCATCAGGTGTTGCCTTTCTATTTCCAAGCCCTACGATTAAACAACTGTAACTATCTTTGATATTGATACTATTTAATAAGTCTTTTAAAGCTTTAATAGTTGTGTTTAACAAATTATTAAAATTAGCCTCATCTGTAACATCTTCAAAATAAATAGTCTTATAGATTCCTTCTTTTTTAGAGATTAGTTTAGCACTATCTTTATCTAAGGTGATAGTTTCTATTTTAATATCTTTATATAGTTCCTCATGTTTTTCATATTCTTTAAAGTTACTAAGATGTTCAACTATTAAGTCTGTTCTAATCCTATATTTACTTAAATCTACTTCATGCATAAAAAACACTACCTTTCAATTTTATTTTCTTTTTATATTATTAACAAAAAGTACAAAAATATTTGCAAAATATACTATTATTTGGTAAAATTAGATTGTTTACAAAAAGTGAGGTGAAAACATGCCAAATATTAGAAGTGCTAAGAAAAGAGTACGTAGTAATGCTAGAAAAGCAGATGTTAATACTTTAGTTAAATCTAGTATGAGAACTGCTATTAAGAATTGTGAAAAAGCAGTAAGCACAGGTAATAAAGAAGAAGCATCTAATAAATTAAACATTGCATTACAAAGAGTTGATAAGGCTTGCACTAGTGGATTAGTTCATAAGAATAAAGCTGCTAGATTAAAATCAAGACTTACTAAAGCAGTAAATGCTATGGAAAGATAAAGAAATGTGGATAGTGTACACGCACATTTCTTTTTTTTATATTTTTTTAAAAAAGTATGAATTTTAAAAATTCGAAGTATTTTTCACTCGAATTTTAGGAGAAAAAGGCCTTTTTGACCAATTTTCAACCTGTTTTTGTTCTGAATTTTGAAAATTCACTTTTTGCAAAGAATAACTCTATATGTTATAGTGATAGCGAAAGGAGAAAAGTTTATTATGAAATAGATATGTGTATAACCAATTTTCTTTTCATTAATTTTATATTTTTGATTTTTTTCCAGGAATGTATCACTCCTTTATTAAAAAATCATAATAAACAAAATTCCTTTCGAAGTTCATCTCCCATAAAAAGACTAGAAACCTCCAAATTCTAGTCTTTTTCTAATCTATCTAAAGTTATTTCTTTAAAAGCATTGTTTTTAATATCATTTAAAATAATACTAGATACTCTCTCATAATCAATAATATTACCTTTAGTAACACAGCCTCTTTTCTTTGCAATTTCTTCCATTATTTCTATGTTAGTCATATTATCTACTTTGATATTATAACGACTTTCTAACTTTTCTTTATATAGTTTAGTTAGAATATCTATAGCGAAGAGAGCTAAATCTTCTTTATTGAGTATTTCTTCTTTAATAGATGAAAATATGGCAAGTATCCTTGCTTCATATTGATCTTCTAATTTAGGCCATAAAATACCAGGTGAATCTAGTAAATCTATATCTTTATTAATTCTAATCCAAGAAAGGCTTTTAGTAAAACCTGGCTTATTACCTACACCTGCTGCTTTCTTACCTACTAATCTATTAATTAAGGTACTCTTTCCTACATTAGGTATACCTATAATTAAGGCTCTTAAGTTACGAGGTTTTAAGCCCTTAGATTTTCTTTTTTCATTAAGTTCTTTACTAACACTTTCACTCAAGTTTAGAACTTCTTTAACATTCTTATTATTTGCTAAATCAACTGGTACTACAATATAGCCAAGACTCTCATAATAACTAATAAATTTATCAGTTTCTTTTTTATCACATAAATCATACTTAGTCATTATTAGTATTCTGGGCTTATCTTTAATTAAATCATCTATATCTTTGATTTTAGATGATATAGGCATTCTTGCATCAATTACTTCATAGATTATATCTATTAAATTAATCTTTTCTCTTATTTCTCTTTTAGTTTTAGCCATATGGCCTGGATACCACCCGATACGCTGTGATGCCAAACTTTTCTCTTTATTATCCATTTTTATCACTTCCTTACTCTATTGTTTCCGCTACTAATTTTCTCTTTTTCTTATCTGCTAGCTGTTTCTTTTCCCTTTCAAGTTCTTTCAAACTCTTTTTTGGTGTTGGCATTTCTTCAGGCATCATACCACCAATATCGGCAATTGCTTTTCTTACCTTTTTACCTACTTCATAATGTACGTTTTTGGCATTATTTTCGCCTTGAATATTATCTCTTAAAAGTTTTTGTTTTGTTTGATTGATTCTAAACAAATTTGCTACTAATTCATCCTCATTCATATTATCTAAAATATCTTCTCTATAACGTAATTTTTTCCTCTTGAAAATATCATCAGCAGTTTCACCATTATATAATCCTCTATATCCTGCATTATGAAACTCGGCCATATTTTTAACTCCTGCAGATGAGGCTACTTTTTGTAATGTATAATTTCCTCGTCTAGTTAACTTTCTTTGATAAAATCTTTTCTCATCATCTGATAAAGAATCATATTCTTGTTCAGTAATTTCTTGTTTTCTTGTTTGAACAGCAAAATAAGTTTGACCTAAAGCAACCACTTCCTTACTTGGATCGGCATTTTGAACTATCAAATAACATATATATCTCGATAATTTATAATCTTGTATATTAACAATAGCATTATTGTTTCTTTTTGACAACTTGTTGACCTCAACAAGTTGTTCATCCACGTTAAATCTAGAATTGCAACAAGCTTCCTTTGCTTTATCTAAAACTTTTAAAAAATTTCTCCAATCCTTATATTCTAAAACTTTTTGCAAATCACGAGCAAACCAGTACTCATTTCCATATTCATCAATATGTTTTATATCTTCAAAAATATTGTTAGTATAATTATTATCAATTTTCTTCATCACTACCTCCAATCTACTATCACAATTTTAATTATTCGCTAACATATTTATGTCATGCTATACTTTTTTCATCAATAATAATTACTCATTTTGACTACTCAAATACAATAAAATTCTTACTAATTATATCATGATTATATTTTTTATGGAAATCAATAAAATTTAGCATATTTTGCGAAAATGTGTAAGAACTCATTTTTCTAATTCCCTTATTTTATAAGGGTTTAGAGGTGGTTTGGCATAAATGTGGCTCGCCCATTGCACTATTTGCTTATTTTCATTCATTTAAACCACTTTCCTTTTCTATCATTTTGTTGAAACCAACAAAATGACCAAGCACATTAAATTTACTATTTTTACTTTTAATTACAGGTTAGCTTGTTAACCTCAACAATCCAATTATTTCTTCATATTGTATTTATTTTATCAAATTAATTTAATTTAGTCAGCCTCGACGACCGAATTTTATTAAACTTCATTACTATTAGGTAAAGACTTCATCATTAAACCTATTTAAATATTAAATGTATTTTTCTAATTCATATATCCTTAATTTCCAGATTTTTTATCATTTAATTTATTATTTTCTTCTAAATATTTCTTATAGAATTCATCCATAGAAGAAATATATTCTTGATCTTGGATAACTCTATATTTTTCATACTCTCTTTCTGCTTTGTCTACTGCTTCTTTATGAGAAATACTTTCTGCATTACTTAATACTTTTTTTCTTCTAAACTTTAATAAATCATCTGTTGCATCAATCCAATTTTTCATAGTCATAACATGTCTTTCTTTCGCTTCATCTTCGGCAAATACTAAAAATAAATTAGTTAAATCATTTAATTTAGATAGTTCTTCTTCAGATAAATAATTTTTAGCAATACTTACATCATATTTATATATTAAACCATCTGGAGAATTCTTCCAATTAGTAAGTCCCATATGTTCTTTAGAAGCATCTGCTCTACTATATATAAGTTCCGCCGCAGTATGTCCAGAAATTGCATAATGAAGTTTATTTTGAACTATTTTAAAGAAAGTGTATGCTTCTTCACTCTTAGGATTATAATCTGTTGAAGTCGCAATAAATAAATCAGTTATTTTTTGATAAGCCATTCTTTCACTAACTCTAATAGTTTTTATTCTTTCAAGTAATTCATCAAAATATTTTGCATCATGTTTATTACCTTTAATAAATCTCTCATCATTTAAAGCGAATCCCTTAATCATATAATCTTTTAATACTTTAGTAGCCCAAATTCTAAAATTGGTCGCTTTTTTTGAATTAATTCTATACCCAACAGCGATAATAGCATCTAAGTTATATATTTTAGTTTTGTAGTTTTTACCATCAGAAGCAGTTACCAAGGATTCCTCGGTAACTGAATTTTCTTTTAATTCTTTCGTTTTAAAAACATTTTTTAAATGATATGATATATTGTCTGTAGTGCAATCAAATACTTTTGACATTCCTTTTTGAGTTAGCCATAATGTTTCCTCTTTATATATCGCATCTACTATAATATTATCATTTTCATCTTTGTAAATTAATAAGTCATTTTGTTCTTTTAATTCACTCATATTAACACTTCCTTTCTTTAATAATACATTTCTCTAGTTTTAATATAATTATCTAAAGCTAAAAGAATTTTCCTGCTTTTTTCTTCTCTTAATCTTAATTCTTCTTTATATTCATCCACGGTATATTTCTTTAATCTTTTCAAAATAAAATTTTTATTTTCTTCTAAAACTTCAATAATATTCTTTATCATTACTAGTTCTTGATAATTTATCTCCTTTTCAGATAAAAACTGTGTATCTAAAATAAATTCATAATGAAAATCTTTATCAGTACAAACTGGTTTTGCAATTATTATAAATTTTGATTCAACATCTACTAAAAAGTCAGGACAACTAAAATTAGTTTTATAATGATATCCAGGTATAATTAATTTATCGATTAACTTTTTTATTTCTTTAACACTATTTATTTTAGTCATTGTCATCACATCCTTCAATAATATCTAAATAAATATTTTCATAATCTCTAGCATTATTTAAATTAATAGTTTTATAATATTCAAGTAAACTATAATATAATTCTTTTATATTCTCACCATACCAATATACTAAATCTAATATATTATCTAAAGTAAATTCTATTTCTTTTTTATCAGATATTTTATTACTAATTATATAATCTACTTTATCTTTAAGCATTCCTAAGTTATTATCTAATAATACTTCTAATTTTTTTATTTCTTTTACTAGTTCCTCCATTAATACCTCAATCAATCTAATAAATAATTATTAAGTCAATCTTATCATTAGAATAATTGTTCGTCAATACTTTTTGAAATATTTTTGATACGAGTTTTCGTAAATAAAAACTAGTACTTATCACTAACTAAGTACTAGATAATATATTATTAATTTGCATTTCCTATTCTATCAAATGGTAAAATAATTAAACTAGTTCTACCAAGTAATTGTTCTTCCCTCATAAAACCTAACTCTCTACTATCAAGAGAATTTTCTCTATTATCTCCCATGACTAAATAAGAACCTTCTGGAACTGTATCACTACCTAATTCTTCTATATTAAAGTCATCTGTTTTACCATGTTTAAAATTCTCTTTAATTTTTTTACCATCTACATATAAAGTATTATCAATATATTCTATATGTTCACCAGGTAATCCTATAACTCTTTTAATTAAATATTCATTTGGCATATTAACAACAACTATATCAAATCTTTTAGGTTCATTAAAGTAATAAGCTGTCTTATTTAAAATCATTATGTCACTTTCTTCTAATGTTGGATACATAGACTCTCCATTTACTTTAATAGGTGTTACTATAAAAGCTTTTATAAATAAGACAACTGCAATAATAATTATATATGGCAAAAATGGTTTTATCTTCTCTTTCATATTTAATCCTTTCTAATACATTAATATTATACATCTAAATTAATATTAAGAAAAGAAAAAAGAGGAACTATTGTTGTCCTCTTTCTTTAATACGATATTGACCTTTACTATTTCTTAAAACATTTCCTAATTTAGCACGTCTTACTTTACCATGTCTTAAGACGGTAATTTTAGCAACCTTAGGTGAATGGATTGGGAATGTTCTTTCAACACCTACACCGCTACTCATTTTACGAACTGTAAATGTTTCACTAACACTACCACCACGACGAGCGATTACAATTCCTTCAAAAGCTTGGATTCTTTCACGTTTACCTTCGATAATCTTAACGTCAACACGAACAGTATCTCCAACTCTAAACTCAGGAATGTTCTTATTAATTTGTTTGTCATTAATTTTGTCAACTACGTTCATATAAGATCCTCCTTTACCTATAACCAATGCTCATAACTAAAGAGCCAGCGGAACATTTTTTTGACGGTTTTAATTATATCATAGTATTAATCATTTTGTAAAGGATTATTTTCACTTATTACTCTAACAATCGCTTTATTACTAAAATCTAAACTATTAATAACCTCTCTCATTGTTGTAATATTCATATTCTTAATAAGCTCTACATAGTTAGTAATAACCTTATGATAGTTAATTAAATCATCTACTACAGTATCTACAATACTATCAGCATAATCACTTTTAATTACTTCACTAGATATCCATACTTTCTTTATTCTTTCTAAGTCTTCTTCTAAAACATCTAAATTATTAAGATAGTTTTCTAACTCTTTTAGATAAACTGGATAATTTAGTACATCTGCTTCTATCATAAAAGTAATAACATTACCTACATCTTGAAAATAATAACCACTTCTACTAACTAAATGTCTTTTTCTTATCATTTCTCTAAAATCTGAACTTGCTCCAAAACATAAAGATACTAACATATTAAGATATAAGTCTAAAGTAACTTTATTTTTAATAGGAAACTTAGCTTTATCCATTTTAAATCCAATAGCAAGTTTTTCTACTTTTACATCTTTTTTTATCTCTTCATAGTCTTTAACTACTTTAACTGGTTCTTTATAATGTTTTATCTTAATAGTATCATCACGTTCTAAATTAAATCTTGCTAATGCACTAGTAGTAATCTTTACAACTTCATCAGGATCTACCGCTCCTCCTACTACTAAAAACATATTACTAGGGCGATAGAAAGTATTATAACATTTATATAAATCATCTTTAGTAATCTCTTTTATACTCTTAATAGTACCAAGTATAGGTGTATTATAAGGAGATACTTTATAAAGATTCTTATTTATAGTTTTATAAGCAAGATAATCAGGACTATCATCATTCATCGCTGCTTCTTCACATATTATTCCTTGTTCTTTTTTTACATTTTCATCAGTAAAGTATGGACTATTAACAAATGTTAATAAATATTCTAAGTTTTCTTTCATCTTCTTATTACCAGTTACAACATAACAAGTATTTTTATAACTAGTAAAAGCATTAACATAACTACCTGTTTTAGCATAGAAATCAAAAGGTTTTATACCATCTTTACTTTCAAACATTTTATGTTCTAAGAAATGAGCGATACCACTAGGAAAAGAAGTCATTTTACTCATACCTTTAGGTACAAACTCATTAATAGCAGCCCCATAATAAGTACCATAGTTAAAATAATAGTTTTTCTTTTTACTAAATTCATTATTAGGAATAATAATAATTTCTAAACCATTATCTAAAACTTCTCTATAGATAGTTTTATCTACATTTTTTAGTTCAATTTTCTCCATTATCATCACTTCCTTCTAGAATATAAACAGTATTTATTTTTACTTTTTTAGCAACAGCGATGATTTCATCTTTAGTTACTTTTAACATTTTCTTACGTTTAGTTTCAATATCATCTACTCCAAGTAGTTCTATCATATAGTAACTTTCTATAATTTGAAAAGGACTTTCTATTATATCATCAATCGCACTAGTATAGTATTCTTTCGCTTTTTCGATTCTATCATCATCTATTTTACCTGCTTCTAAGTCTTTTAAAATCTTTTTAACAATATTAACGGCATCAATACTTTTATCTTTAGTAATACCACCTCTAATAATAATTAAGTTATCTAATTTATTAGGAGTACTACTTACATAATAAGCAAGGGAGTTTTTTTCTCTAATCTCTGTAAATAATAAAGATTCTGAACCTCCACCAAGTATAGCATTATATAAAGAAAGAGGATAATTTCTTTCATAGTCTGTTAAGTTATTAAGAGATAATGTTATTATTAGGTTATCTTGTTCTGCTGATACTTTTTCTTTAACTATTTTTGTTCTAGAAGTTTTCATGTCATCTACTAAAGCTTTTATAGGTTGTTTTTTAAAGGTATTTATCTTAAACTTTTCTCTTATAACATTTGTAATATACTCTTCATCTACATCTCCTAAAACAAAGATATCAACAAAGTTATGTTTTATCATTTCTAAATAATAATCATATAAATTTTCTTTAGTAATTTTCTCTAAGTCTTCTATATAACCAATACCTCTATAACTTATAACACTTTTACTATCTGTCGCTTCTAATCCTTTGATTAAAGCATAAGTCATTTTATTTTCAACTAAACTATTAAGATCTGCTTTATATTCTTCATAAACAGTATTAAAGTCTATCTCATCAAAAGCTTTATTAGTAACTTTAGGATTAAAGATTAAAGAATCTAATAAATCTAAACTCTTCTCAAAGTTACCTTCTTCAGTATATTTATCATGTAATACTTTTAGACTAATACCTGTATCTAGATAATTACCTATTCTTCTATTAGTACCAGAGATATTAGCAGCATATAAGTCCTGTTCAGCTTTCGTAAGTTCTACTTTAGTTTTATAGTCATTACTACCAAGCATCATAATACGACTTAAAAAATTACGTTTCGTAATATTTTCTTTTAAAGCTTTTTCTCTAAAAAATATCTTAACAGTAATAGTCTTATAAAGATTAGTTTTAATTATATGAAGATTATATGCACCTATTTCTTTCTTTACATAATTCATACTACACCTTACCTTTCTATATAAGCACTGATTCTAATGCAATTGTAATCATTTCATTTAGTGACTGTTCCCTCTCTTCACTAGTTAGACTTTTTTCATCATAGAAAGAATCTACAACAGTCATTAAACATGATGCTTCTCTTCCAAATTTATTTGCAATATAAAATAGTCCAAAAGCTTCCATTTCTACTGATAAGAAATCATCATCAGGGAAATTAGATTTAAACTCATCAAGGGAACTACTGTATAAATCAAACACGTCACTAGTAATAGTCTTACCAATTTTTAAAGGAATATTCTTATTATCTGCGACTGTTTTTATTTTTTCGTTTAAAGATTCACTTGACTTAATAAAATCTATATTATTACCATCTAATAACTTAGGAAAATAAGTCTTGCAGTATGCTCCACTAGATAATACAACATCTAGGACTTTAATATTTTTATTAAAAGAGCCACTAGTACCAATACGAATTATTTTCTTTACATCATAAAATTTATATAATTCATAAGAATATATTCCAATACTAGGAATACCCATACCTGATGCAAAGACCGTTACTCTTTTTCCTTTATAATAACCAGTATAACCAAACATATTTCTAACTTTATTAACTAATTTATAATCAGTTAAGAAATTCTCAGCAATATATTTTGCACGAAGTGGATCTCCTGGCATAAGAACTACCTCGGCAATATCTTCTTTTTTACTTTCAATATGTGCTGTCATAATAATCCTCCTTAAAAAAAGACTATAAAAATGTTAACTTTTTATAATCTTATTATTAACACTTCCTATTAAAATTATAACTTAATTAATTTAAAAAAGGAAGTTAAAAAATTCGAATATGTTAAATATATTGGTAAAATTTTATTTACTAGGACTAACTAATATCTTAACCGCTCCATCATTACCACTTGTAAGCCTAAAATATGCAGTTTGTACCTGATTATAACTTACTACATCATCAACAAAAGGCATAACATCTATTTGGTTATTATTAATTAAATCTAAACACATTTTAAACTCTTCTTTAGTATAAGCGATAGCACCTTTTACAGTTAATTCATTCATAACTGCTACCACTGTTGGTATATTAATAGGTCCAGTTGCAACACCAACTAAAATAACAGTTCCACCTGGTCTAACTGTAACTAAAGATGACGTAACGGCACTATCATTACCACAACACTCTATTACTATATCAAATCCTCCATTAGTATCAGACATAACTTCTTTAAGCATATCTTCATCTTTAGCATTATAATACTTATCTGCAACACCTAAAGTAATGGCTTTCTCTCCTCTTTTAGGATTAGTTTCAGAAACTGCTACAAAGCTTGCCCCTTCTTTCTTAGCAAACATTGCACTAAGTAATCCTATTATTCCACCACCAATTACTAATACTTTAGAACCTACTTTAACATCAGCAAGATGTATTCCATGTAGAGCAACTGCAGTTGGTTCAACCATAGTTGCTTCTTCATCACTTACATTATCCAGTACTTTTAAAACCATATCACTTCTAACTTTAATCTTTTCTGTCAAAGCACCAGGATTATCTATAGAAAGGCCTACAGCATGAGTCCAAGTACTCTTACAGTACTGTGGATTACCACTCAAACAAGCAGGACATTCTAAACATGGAGAAATAGGTAAAGCCGTAACTCTATCTCCTACTTTTAAATCACTTCTATTCCCTGGATTTATCACTTCTCCACAAAACTCATGTCCCATAATTAAACCACTAGGTTCTCCCAATTCAAAATAATGTAAATCAGAACCACATATACCAGCTTTTAATACTTTAATAACAACATTCTCGTTATCAACAACTGGTTCTTCTATCTCTTTTACTTCAAATTCTCTTTTACCTTTTAATGCAACTGCACGCATCTTAATCACCTCTAGTTTAAGTTTAACACAAATCAAAAAGAAAAAGTGTAAAGTTTACTTATCTTTACACTTTATATAATCAAGCAAGGCTCTACAGCCTTTATCTATCTCCTCATAAGTAATAGTAAAATTATGAGTATACCAAGGATCATCTATTTCTTTACTTTTCTTAGTAAAATCTAATAGTTTATACACTTTCTTATCAGTACCAAATATCTTCTTCATAGATATAACATTATAATTATCCATACCAATAAAGTAATCAAACTTTTCATAATCACTTTTTTCTAATTGTGTTGATATATGTTTATCATATGGAATATGATGTAAATCTAACATCTTTTTAGTACCAGGATGTATATCACTACCAACATCTGCAATAACACCACGTGATTCTATTAAAAAGTCTTTTTCTAATCCTTCTTTTCTTACTAAATCTTTAAATACATACTCTGCCATAGTACTTCTACAAATATTACCTTGGCATACAAAACAAATTTTTATCATAACTACCATTCCTATTCATTATTAAATTTTAATAATTCTCTAATATCATCAACAGATAAGTTTTGGAAACTCTTATACTCATCACCATCATTTTCTATTAACTTATCACTAAGTATCTTCTTCTTTGCTTGTAAATCAAGGATTTTCTCTTCAATAGTTCCTTTAGTAATTAGTTTAATAACTTCAACAGTATTCTTTTGACCTATTCTATGGGCTCTATCAGTCGCTTGATTCTCTGCTTGCGGATTCCACCATAAATCTAAGTGAATTACGATATCTGCACTAGTAAGGTTTAAACCAGTACCTCCACTTTTTAACATAATTAAGAAGATATTAGTATCATCAGTATTAAACTTATCTACTAATTCTTGACGTTTCTTACTACTAACAGAACCATCTATTACATAACTTGTTATACCTTCTTTAGTAAGATTATCCTTTACGATATTTAAAGCCGTTCTAAAACTAGTAAATAAAAGTATTTTATGACCATTAGACACTGCTTCCTTAACGACATCTGTTAAGTGTTCTATTTTAGATGATGTTTTATTAAAGTTATCAAATATAATCTTAGGATCTACACATACTTGTCTAAGTCTTGTTAATAATGTAAGTATTTGCATCTTATTCTTAGAAAAACCTGCACTAACTAGCTCTTCCATTTCTTCCTTAGTCTCTTTAACTAAAGCAGCGTATATCTTCTTTTCTTCATCGCTTAAGTCTATATAAATATTATTCTCTATCTTATCAGGTAAATCTTTTAAGACTTCATTTTTCTTACGTCTTAATATAAATGGTTTAACTTGACTTCTAAGTTTACTTAAAGTTAGATTTGTATCATCATCAAAGTCTTCACCTATTTTATACTTCTCACTAAATTTAGTTTTATTAGCAAGAAAACCTGGCATAATATAATCAAAGATACTCCATAACTCTAAAATAGAGTTTTCAATAGGTGTACCTGTTAGAGCAAGTTTAACTTCACTATTAATACTCTTAACCGCTTTAGTTAACATAGCAGTTGGATTCTTAATATTTTGGGCTTCGTCTATAATCATAACTTTAAAGTTCATCTCTTTATAGATATCTAAATCTTCTCTAAGTAATCCATAACTAGTAATATAAACATTACCTTCATACCAACCTAACTTCTTATGTCTTTCTTTCTTTAATCCTACAAAGATACTTCTTTTAATATCATCACTAAACTTTTTAAACTCATTATCCCAGTTATAAACTAAAGCGGTAGGACAAACTATTAATATTTTAGCATTACTATCTTCTTCTAACACTCTTTGAATAAAGATGATAGTCTGTAAACTCTTACCAAGTCCCATCTCATCAGCAAGTATACCACCTAAACCACACTTATATAGGTTATAAAGCCATTTAACACCATCTTTTTGATAAGGTCTAAGTAGTTTATCTTCATCTTTAGTAAACTTAATATCTGCATTCTTATATTCTTTAAAATTATTAACAAACTTATCAAACAAGTTATTAGTCTTAATAAATCTATTTTTACTTCTTAAACTATCTAGATACAATGCTCTAAACTTAGGTATTTCACCCTTCTCTTCATCTAAATCAAAATCTTCTTTTAATTCTTCTAACTCTTTAATAGATGGATCTAATAAATCTAAGATATCACCACTTTTTAATCTATAGTACTTCTTCTTATTCTTTAGATTTAAAAAGATATCATCCAACTCACTAGGACTTACATTATCAAGTTTAAATTCATAATTTAAGATATTATCTTGTCCTATACTAAAAGATGTTGAACCTTTTACTTTCTTAATTAAACTTGTATTCTTTAACTTTTCACTAGTAAATACTTCATAAGTATCAGTTAACTCATCTATCCCATTTTCTAAAAAATAACCTACTTCATCTATATCATAAAGTTTAAGTTCACTATCAAAACCATACTTAGTAAGTTCTAAGAAGACACTTCGCTCAAACTCTTTATCTCTAACAACATTACTATTATCTTTATCTAAATAATTTACCTCTATATCACCATAAGTAAAGATGATTTTACATTCTATATATAGTTCTAATATATCAAAATATAACTTTACAGAAGGAGTCTTAACTATAACTAAATCATCTACTGATTCATCAAGTTCTACTTTATCTTTTATACTAGGAATTACATAATCTTTAAAGTCTTTAAAATTCTTATCTGAAAAACTTAAACTATCTACCTCTTCTTCCATAATATTACTAGCAAGTATAGTTTCTTTTTCATTTAGTCTATAAATACCATTCTTATCTATTAAGTAACTATAATCATTAGTTAACTTCTTTAACTTTGTTAAATCATAGTCTATTTTTAAGATATGATTATCATCTTCTTTAATAATTTTAAAAGTAAATGGCAAATGATTAACAACAGGTAATTCTCTATTAATATTAAATCCTTCTACATAAATACTATCAACTATAGAAAATAAGTCATCTAAACTCGTTTTAGTAGGTACTAAGTATGAATCATATCTATAAAGTCTTGAGTATGCAAGTTCTATAAAGTTTATTAGTCTTTTACTTTCACTATTAAAATAGTATTCTTTATTACTAAATACAAACTCTTTACCAAACTTAACTTCTCCTCCATTACGATATCTATCTATAAAAGCATTAACTTTAGTACCCAACATATAGAGCTTATTTGCTCCAACTTTAAATCTTAATTCAAAAGATTCACTATCATAGTAACTATAATAATTATAATAGCTTTCAAATTTTAAATAAGGAATAACTCTTGCTTCTTTTTTAACAATGTTTTTATCAAGAGAAGTTCTCTTTAATTCATTTAATAAGGCAGAAGCAAGAATGTTATTATGTTCTTTTTCATCGAATAGAAAATATTCTCCTTGAAATTTAGTAAGTACTGCAGCGACATGTTTACATGAGTCTGTTAAAGTAAATTGAGGACAAGTACAGGTTATATCTGATATTTCTTTATCATCACTATCAACTTCTACTGTTACTATATATGATTTTAATGTATGTTCAGAAGACACAATAAAACGATTAGTAGTATAACCTAAATCTTGATAACTACCAACATATCTAACCTTTCTATTATCATATTTTATTCCTTTATCTAAATCACTTTGTTTAACATATCTTAATAATTCATCAGTCATAAAAACACCGCCTTTTCACATCATGTATTACTATATCACAAGAAAAGAAAAAAAGCTATTGATGTTAAAACATTATTAAGATTTAAATTTGATTTTTAAAGCAAGCATTGAAAAATAATATCATTTCTAATTCTTTTCTTTTAATATTGTAGTTTTAAGTAATATAAATCAAGTGAAAGTATATGAGTAAATATTATACCATTCAAATTTCACAGGGTACTGTAACAGACAGTGGCTACAAATGATGAAAAAGAAAAATAAATACTACTCAAATTTCACAGGGTACTATAACCCACCTGCATTAACATACAATCACTATAGCCATAAATACTACTCAAATTTCACAGGGTACTATAACTGAACTGAAAGAAGAAAAGAAGAAACCAGTCATAAATACTACTCAAATTTCACAGGGTACTATAACGTTGTTTTATGCCATTTTTCATAAACAAAGCATAAATACTACTCAAATTTCACAGGGTACTATAACATATAGTATTATCTCTTGATAGTAGTATAGCATAAATACTACTCAAATTTCACAGGGTACTATAACTTTGCGAAATGTTAGAGAGCTTAATTGAAACATAAATACTACTCAAATTTCACAGGGTACTATAACCACGGACAAGTCTTTAAAGTTTGAGATTCTCATAAATACTACTCAAATTTCACAGGGTACTATAACATTCTTCATCTTTAAGAGCTTGTAGTCGTCCATAAATACTACTCAAATTTCACAGGGTACTATAACTTCCAAATCAATTAGTAAGAACATCTACTACATAAATACTACTCAAATTTCACAGGGTACTATAACAAACAAAGCAGATAAACTATCAGTATTAACCATAAATACTACTCAAATTTCACAGGGTACTATAACAGACAAACAATTAAAGAAGTTAATTGATGACATAAATACTACTCAAATTTCACAGGGTACTATAACTACAATACAAGAGTGGAGCTACTGGTGTGGCATAAATACTACTCAAATTTCACAGGGTACTATAACACGACTTTGGCGATGAAGCAGATACAACTACATAAATACTACTCAAATTTCACAGGGTACTATAACATGAACCCTTATGAGGTTGCTAACATATGGCATAAATACTACTCAAATTTCACAGGGTACTATAACTGGTTGCTTTACCTTCATTTGAAATGGCAGCATAAATACTACTCAAATTTCACAGGGTACTATAACATATTACTGTGCAGTCCATCATTATAAGCACATAAATACTACTCAAATTTCACAGGGTACTATAACCAGTAAAAGATACAGAGCAAGGTTTAACAATCATAAATACTACTCAAATTTCACAGGGTACTATAACGTATGTATCATATCTAAGGAAATAAGAAAACATAAATACTACTCAAATTTCACAGGGTACTATAACGTGCTTCAACGTTTAAGTCAATTGTTCTCACATAAATACTACTCAAATTTCACAGGGTACTATAACAGTTCTGTTTTGTATCTTCTTAAATATATACATAAATACTACTCAAATTTCACAGGGTACTATAACGTTAAGTACTACCCAACAACCACTTATACCCATAAATACTACTCAAATTTCACAGGGTACTATAACATAGCCTACAAAACATGATGTACTTAAAATCATAAATACTACTCAAATTTCACAGGGTACTATAACTCTTGATATGTTACAGGCATACTACTTCTACATAAATACTACTCAAATTTCACAGGGTACTATAACTATTACCCTGTATGTAACTAGCTGTATAGTCATAAATACTACTCAAATTTCACAGGGTACTATAACCTTTGTGAACAGATGTCTGTAAACTTGCGTCATAAATACTACTCAAATTTCACAGGGTACTATAACGAAACAGAGTACCACAATATATACTAATAGCATAAATACTACTCAAATTTCACAGGGTACTATAACAGTCGTATGGATTACCTCGTCTTATATCGTCATAAATACTACTCAAATTTCACAGGGTACTATAACCTAGAAATCTCTATAACAAGACGATAAATACATAAATACTACTCAAATTTCACAGGGTACTATAACAAGTTATAATAACGTAACATATAATTTTGACATAAATACTACTCAAATTTCACAGGGTACTATAACTTAGCAGTTTTATAAGCTTCATATCTTTCTTCATAAATACTACTCAAATTTCACAGGGTACTATAACTTCTCATACTTAAATAATATCTTCTTCTCTTCATAAATACTACTCAAATTTCACAGGGTACTATAACAGTCGTATGGATTACCTCGTCTTATATCGTCATAAATACTACTCAAATTTCACAGGGTACTATAACAATATATGTTAATATTAACTAATATTCAGACATAAATACTACTCAAATTTCACAGGGTACTATAACCTACATTTAATATATAACTTCTTAAATCAACATAAATACTACTCAAATTTCACAGGGTACTATAACATAATTTAACATATAGTGACACAGTTGTTTCATAAATACTACTCAAATTTCACAGGGTACTATAACACCTGCATATATACGATTATTCCTTTGTAATCATAAATACTACTCAAATTTCACAGGGTACTATAACAAACATTAAATGATAAAGATGATAGTATTTCATAAATACTACTCAAATTTCACAGGGTACTATAACGACTATCCTTTTCCATATCTTTTAAGACATCATAAATACTACTCAAATTTCACAGGGTACTATAACAAATGTTTATGATGAGTTTAGGAACAAAAGCATAAATACTACTCAAATTTCACAGGGTACTATAACGTGCTTCAACATTAAGATCAATTGTTCTCACATAAATACTACTCAAATTTCACAGGGTACTATAACCTGTTATTTCTTCTAACCTACTAACCCTTTCATAAATACTACTCAAATTTCACAGGGTACTATAACCTGTTGTTTCTTCAACTTCTTCTGTAACATCATAAATACTACTCAAATTTCACAGGGTACTATAACAACTCTTCATCTTTAAGGGCTTGCAACCGTCATAAATACTACTCAAATTTCACAGGGTACTATAACGAAAAAAATAAAGGAATGGGTAGGTAATGTCATAAATACTACTCAAATTTCACAGGGTACTATAACAGAGTTTATAAACTGGTGCTATAAAAATAACATAAATACTACTCAAATTTCACAGGGTACTATAACTACAGGTACTACCGAAATAACTGATGATTTCATAAATACTACTCAAATTTCACAGGGTACTATAACAAAAGAAAATACGAAGCAAACAGAAATGTTCATAAATACTACTCAAATTTCACAGGGTACTATAACAGTTTAGCTTGTGTAAGTCCTATTTGTTGTCATAAATACTACTCAAATTTCACAGGGTACTATAACGGGTTAGCTTTATTCATATTAAATGCGTAACATAAATACTACTCAAATTTCACAGGGTACTATAACGGTGATGTTTTATATGACATAAAGAATAAACATAAATACTACTCAAATTTCACAGGGTACTATAACTATGTGCATTTTTACAAGATAACGATTATACATAAATACTACTCAAATTTCACAGGGTACTATAACATTTTACAATAAATGGTCTATATTTTTTAACATAAATACTACTCAAATTTCACAGGGTACTATAACAATTTGCAGAACAAGAATTTGGAAGAACATCATAAATACTACTCAAATTTCACAGGGTACTATAACCTTCATCACGTCCGATAATCATTTTACCTTCATAAATACTACTCAAATTTCACAGGGTACTATAACTTCAATGTACTACACAGCATACATTCCTTTCATAAATACTACTCAAATTTCACAGGGTACTATAACTTTTCTAACCTTTTTTCTTTTAAGCAATTACATAAATACTACTCAAATTTCACAGGGTACTATAACAAGATGCAATATTTACAATGTTAACACCTGCATAAATACTACTCAAATTTCACAGGGTACTATAACTTAAGTTCATACTGGCTCTCTGGGCTTCCACATAAATACTACTCAAATTTCACAGGGTACTATAACTTCGGTATCGTTAAATATATTTCATTATTACATAAATACTACTCAAATTTCACAGGGTACTATAACCTAGCTCCTTTCTATAAGTTGAGCTTGAAACATAAATACTACTCAAATTTCACAGGGTACTATAACTTTCTTTGGAATATTTAAACCCGTTAAGTACATAAATACTACTCAAATTTCACAGGGTACTATAACTAAAAGATGTAATAAATAAAATTGAATACGCATAAATACTACTCAAATTTCACAGGGTACTATAACCAAGTTATTGTATATAAAATACTATCTGAGCATAAATACTACTCAAATTTCACAGGGTACTATAACCTCAAAATAATTATATAATAATTCGCTATATTTTACAAATTTTGTTATACTTTATATAAGTGGTGATAAAATATGCAAATAAATTTTATATATAAAAAGAATGATTTTTCGTTATCTTTTAATAATAATTTAATTATATTTGGTTCTAATAAGTCTGGAAAGACTTCTTTACTAAAAGCATTAAAAGAAGGTTTAGCTGGAAATTATAAAAATTTTTCTTTAAATTCTCTTGAATGTGAAAAGAATAGATATAATGTTATTTATTTTGACGAAGAAACTGATTTTAATAATGAATTTAAATTTACTAAGAATAATATTTTTAAAACATCTTTATATGATGCAATATATAAAAATATCGATAAGGAAAAAATATTATCTGAGATTAATAATAGTTTAGATAATATTGATAATGCAGTTAACAAATATTTAGATAGTAATATAAATAATAGTTTGAAAAACAAATTAAAATTTGATATAAATATAGACGATATCGATAAAATTATTGATAAATTTACAACTATATATGTGAATGATTTAACTGATACTAAAAACATTTCAAAAAGTGACAAACGTAAGTTAATATATCAATTACTATTATTTAATACCACTAAAGATAAGAAAACTTTTGTTATTATTGATGATTTTGATTTATATCTCGATAATGAAGGAATAGTTGAAGTTTTAAATTTAATTAAAATTCTTAATAAAAATAATTGTTATTTTATTATTAGCACAAATAACTCTACTATATATAACTATTTAGATCTTAATATTTTTAGTATTTATAAAACTAAAGATTATAAATTAATAAATTTCAATGATATTAACGATATATTAAAAGAATATATTATGTTTGAACAATATCAAAATTTTGGTAATAATACTAATTATTTAGAATTTAAACACAATAATTATAATTTAATAAATAGTAATGATTTAAATAGAATAAAAAATACTATCTTTAACTTTCAAAAAAATAACATTGGTATTATTTTAGTTAGTAATAAAATTTATCTTACCTCTTTAACTAATAATTTATTAAATAATTATATACTTTATAAAGATATACTTGAACTCAAATTATTAAAATTAGTTTGTGAAAGGTTATTGACAGATTATGAAATTACTGATATTATTTAATTACATCGAAAGATGTATATTACTTAAATTTTTACAGGTTACTGTAATAAGGCACTAATGCCTTAAGGTTTGGTCGAGCCTTAATCGACCTTTTTGTTTGCATTTTAAAACATCCATTATAAAAGTGGATGTTTTATTCAAATACAATTAAATTTTGAATAGATATCTCTTCTTCTGCTACTTTTCTACCGCATAATAAAATCATATCTTGATATTGTTTTTCTGTAACTTGTAACAATCTAATATTTCCCCTATCTGGTAGATTTTGTCTAATTCTATTAATATGTTTAGAGACATCATCGCCATTCTTACAAATTCTTGAATATATTGAAAACTGCATCATAATATATCCATCTTTTAATAAAAATTTTCTAAATTTACTATATATTTGTCTTTCTTCTGCTGTGACAACAGGTAAATCAAACATTACTATTAATCTCATAAATCTATTTATCACATCAATTCCTTCTATTCTATAATTCTTGGAAATATTAAATTTATTTCTCCGGTACTAATAGTTTTAATATAACTTTTTATTAGTACTTCTATACTATATTCCAAAGTACATTTCATATTATTACTAATAACAGGTATATTTAAGATATTTATTAATTCTTTTCTTATTTCAAATGAAAGAGGTAATGTCAAATTATCTTTTATTTTGTATACATATAAATCTACTATCGCTCTATATGGCTCTATTAAATCATAAACTAAATTAAAATTATTAACTTTAGATTTATGATTAACACCTAAATAAGAGTTAAGACCATAAATACTAAGAGTTCTAATGATAGAACTCTTTACAATTTGATAAGCATAATTTAATGCGGCATTGATAGTATCATCATAAAATCTTATAAACTCGCTACCAAATAAACTCTTAAAATACATTTTAGCAGCTAGTCCTTCCCTATTAGTTTCATCTCCTAATTTTATTTCCTTAACATACTGTGATAATTTGTCAATTACTCTTTCTTCTTTACTTGTTTGACACAGTACTGCTATTTCATTTTCAATTTTAGCTTTTACTATTTCTTTCCATATTATTTTTTTAGATTCATCATCTAAAGATAACTGTTTTTCTATATTTTCTAATTGCTTAAAATGATAATTATATGGGTACATAATACTAATAGGTTCAAATTTATCATCACAAACTATTAAACATATCCCCTTTGCTCCAAAAGCTGCTAAAACTTTAGAGGTAATAACCGTTTTATTATCTTCTATTAAAACAAAGTTTATATCTTCAAGAGGAACTTTATAACTATTATCTTCTTTATTTATTATTAATTGTCTATCTTCTAAATTTAACTTTTCACACTTTTTAATAACAACTTGCCTATAACCCATTAATCTCTCCTAATACAGTAATTTCCAATTTTTTAATATTCTTTATAGTTGAAACCGTTACTTCGTATTCATCTTTAGTATTAAGTGATAGCATTAAATTATCATTACCTACTAAATCTCTACCATCACCAAGCATTCCTTTAATTTTTAATTTTCCACTAGTAAAGCCTATAACATAACATACTCCTTTACTTTCGTCATATTTTTTAACCTCTATTAATTGATTTTTCATTATATTTAAATATAATTTATAGTTTTTATTAAGCTCACTATATTTTAAAATATACTTATTTTTATCCCTTCCATACCATAATACAAGATTAAAGTCCTTTTTAACTTTTATTTGTGCTAAATCAAATAAATCAAATCCTACAAAATATAACTTATCATCATTTTCTTTTTTATAAATTCTAATTTGATAGATATCCTCTTTTCCTACAAATTTATCACCTATAAAATGTCCTTTACCATCATATGGACTTTCTATAGTGATTTTCTTAATTAAGTTACCGCTTTTCTCATTAATTGGATATCCTTTTTTATCATATGCTTCTTTTCCGGTATCAAAGCCATATAGCCATCTTACTAATGTATCATATACATCTTTACTACCAGTTTTTTTATCTATAATACTATCTAGTTCCTTTATATTAAAGCTAGTTGAATTTATGCTTATACGATTTGTTAACATATTTCTATTTTTATCATATCCACAAACTGTTTCTTTATGTAATGCTCCGCTTAGTTTTGGTTTTGCAAAAGAAGGATAGATTGGATGAACTCTATTAAGTTCTTCTTCATTATATGTTCCAAGTTCTTTTAGTTTAGTTCTTAAAACCACAATATCTCTTTCATAAACTCTTAACTTAGCTTCTTTATCAAAATTATTATATGGTAATGGGAAATCTAAGTAATACAATTCTTTATGTTTTAAACTATTTTTAATCTTGCCACTTTCTATTCCTTCCTCAATATAATCTTTTATACTCTTATTAGTAACTTCTCCTGTTTCTAAATCAACATAATCAGTAATATAAAAGTCATTATTTTCCATATATTCTTCTAAAGTACTACTTGTTGCATTAACAAAATAACGATATAATTTTTCATATTCAATTATCTTTTGTTCTAGGCTTTTTGTAATAGAAGCGATAACTAAGGCATCCATAGCATGATGTAAATGATTTTCTCTATTCTTTTTAATTTCTTCATAATTATTTCTTTTTACATAGTAATTACTTGATTCCAAACTATGAGTTAAACCATTTAGTCCCCATCTTGCTCTTAATCTACCTGTAATAGAACCACTATAAGAACTTATTTTATCAACATTTAAATGAGCTTTCATAAAATTAACTAAATATTTACTAATATACTTAGTATCATTTAGATTCTGATTTCTCATTTCGCTTGCCATTTCATCTGTTAATTGAGTAAGTAAATAGTTATCTTTTTTTCTATCAGTTATATTTAAAGAACTAATATAATTTTTAAATTCTCCCCATTTAGAAGTATTTCCAAACCACTCATATGGTGTTTTTTCTCGTTTTTCTTGATTATATTTAGTTAGCACTAAGGTTTTATTAAAATAGCTATCATCAAAGGTTCTTGAATAAGGTAAGATATGATCTATTTGTACTAAGTTATTATCAAAAAGTTCTTCTATTTTTATTCTTTTAAGGCTATATGGACATATTTCACCTTGTTCTTGCCATAGCTTATATTTTAATAAATCTGTACTTGATACATAATCAACACTTGGAAAAATATTAGGTAATAATGATACTAAATATTCTTTTATATTTAAATTATTTTCAAATCTTTCTTTTTGTTCTTTTTCTATCCTATTTCGTTCTTCTCTTGACTTAGCCAATTCTCTTGCTGTTTCTATCTTTATTTCTTTAGGAAGTCCATATTTTTTAATAATAGCATTAATTACCTTTCTAGTTTGAGCAAGACTTCTTAAAACTCTTTGATTAGTAATACCATCTTCACTATCTATTGGAGGTAATAAATCATATTTAGTTGTATTATCGTTAATGTTACTATGATTTAATCCTAACAAACTCATCGCTTCATCATAACGATTTCCTTCTAGCATTAAAGGAATAAGTTTATATATTAAATCTAAAGATAACATTAAGTGATCTTTTAAATTAGGTAGCTTAGTAATAATCTCATAGTAACTATTATCTATTATGTCTGATTTTTCTACTTCACTTTTAATATCTTCATTAAGTTTACAATCAGTAAGAATAATAGCAATTTCATCTAGTAGTTTAAAGTTATCTTTTATTTTCTCCCATTCATTTTTGTTCCATTTAGTAAAGTTTTTCCTAAAGACTGAATAAGTTTTTAATTCGCCAAAGATATTATCAACTTTCATTTTGTTTTGCATTTCCCTATAAGTCGTTTTCTGTTCTTCAGTTAATTTTTTAAAATCCAATTTATCTATATTATAATTTTCTTTAAAATAAGTTCTTATTTTTTTTCTATCTTTATCTGTAATATTATTATCTTTGAAAACTATATTAGATTTATTAATTACTTTGGCAATATCTTTATAAGTAATTTTATCTTTAGATTTAGCAAGTTCTAATATTTCTTTAATCTCTTCAGAATCTAATCTTTCATAATCTCCTAGAGTTTTATATCTTAAGTTTAACAATCTTTCTAAAAATACAAAAATTTCTGATGATGGGGCACATTTAGGAGCTCTTGGTAAATGGTCAAATTTACAAGTACCAACCATTCTAGCAATTAAACTTTTCTCATCTCCATAAGGAGATAGTTTTTTCTTTAATATACCATTCTCTTTATAAAAGTAATAACCTGGGCCTTTAGAATAATGTCTTTGACTTTGCCATATGTCTAAATATTTTTCTTTAAATTCTTCTGTTATTAATCCATACTTTATTTGTGATGTTAAAACTTTTTCTATTTCTTCTAGATACATTTCTCTTGTAACAGACATTTTATAATCATCTGTTGTATTTCTAATCTTATCTTTAAATTTACCATCTTTAATAAACATTTCACTTACAGTTTCATAGTGATTTTCTTTCATTATCTTTTCGTTTTCTTTGATAGCATTTTTAATCTTACCACTTTCACTATCATTAGCTTCTTCTCTATTTGATTTATAACCTCTATGTTTAGCATAATGATTTAATATAATAACTAACTCTTCATTAGAAAGTTTTCTTTTTAAAGCTGCTACTTTTAGTTCATAAGGATTTGTATTTTTATTTTTGTAATATTTATTTAATAATTTGTCAAATTCTAAAGTTAATAATTCTTCTCTTTCACTAGGAATAATATCGTCTGATATTTTAGGTAAAAATCCATATTGGCTTAGAAGAAGTCTAACTCTATCAAGTCTATATTCCCTTCTTTGAATAATTCTTCTAGCCCCTCTTTTTTGACGTCTTGCTAAAGCCTTACTAGCTCCTGTTTTAGGTACTTCACCTGGTGTAAATATTCTAACTCCAGTATCTAATATTTTAAATGGTTCGTCCTTTTCATTTAATTCAAGTAATCCCCAACCAACTGATGATATTCCTACATCAATTCCTAATATGTAATTTTTTTTCACTTTCTTAACTCTCCTTTACTAACTGTTAACTACATCATAACATATAATTAAAATAATGCAACAAAAAAACATAGATTTGTTTGACATACAGTCAAGTCTATGTTTTTATTTTTATTTATCTAAATCAACAAGTTCATATTCACGGTTACCTACACCAAGGTCATAGGCAGCTTCTATAGTATGAACACCATGAAGTGATTCAATTCTATTAATTAATTTATCTTTACCAGAATCAGTAGAGTTATATACAAGGTCAAGACAAGCTTGGTCTACTGCTACAGGGTCAAGAGATGCTAATATTCCAATATCTTGCATACAAGGAGCTGAAGCATTACCATCACAGTCACAATCTATTGAAATATTTTTCATAACATTGATATAAACTGCATTACCTTTAAAGTAATCTACTACAGAACTAGCAGCATCTGCCATTGCTTCTAAGAATCTATCTTGTTCTGGTAAGTTATCCCATAGTTTTGTTTGATCATCTGTTGCACCTGCTGTATGAATTAATGTTTTACCAGCACTTGAAGCACATCCAATAGATAATTGTTTTAAAGCTCCACCATATCCTCCCATAGCATGTCCTTTAAAATGAGATAGAACTAGTAGTGAATCATATTTTGCTAAATCTTTTCCTACATAGTTTTTCTTTAAGACTTTACCATTAGGAATATCAAGTTCCATATCAGGTCCTTCAGCATCTAATAAGTCAAATGGAAAATACTTCTCCCATTCATGTTCTTTAATTAATTAACGATGTTTTTCTGTAGAGTTTCTAGCTCCTTCATAAGCAGTATTACACTCAACAACAGTACCATGAACATAGTTAATTACATCTTTAACAAATTCTGGTCTTAAATAATTTTTATTACCCTTCTCTCCAGAATGCATTTTAACAGCTACATTTCCTTCTAATTTCTTTCCTACTGCCTCATATGCTTTAATAATGTTTTCAGGAGTTATCTCCTTAATAAAATATACTTTTGATTTTTTCATCTTATCACTCTCCTATTTATTAATTTTTACATATCTTAATTTATTATACTATATTATGTACTTTCTAACTATTTCTAATATTTGATTATGTGATACACCATTCGTAATAACAGCACCTTTTATACCTTTATCATAGCGTTGCTCATTACCATATAAATCTGTAACTTTCCCACCTGCTTCTGTAACAATAAGATAAGATGCTGCTAAATCACAATTACCATGCGTCGTTCCTGGAAATATATCACAAGAAAAATCCCCTGTGGCAATAGCCATACAACTTCTAGCCACACTGCCAATAGATGAAATTTTTGATGTTTCTTTTAATTCTTTTATTAATAACACTTCATCTATAATATCGTTATTAAATATTTCAACATTAGTTTTATAACCTAAATTACCTAACTTTTTATCATTAACAGAAATTTTTATATTATTACAATAAGCTCCTTCACCTTTTATTGAAGTATATATTTTATCTTCATTCGCATTATATATTACACCAACAACAGGTTCACCATTATAGACTAAAGCTAGAGAAAAAACAAATACTGGGATATGATTTACATACATACTAGTTCCATCTAAAGGATCACATACCCATACATATTCGCTGTTTTTAACACAACTTTCTTCTTCACCATTCACAGAATGATTTTTATATTTTTCCTTTACTTTTTCAATCAAATAACTATTTATTTTTTTATCTACAACTGTAACAACAGTTTTATCTTCTTTATAATCTAAATCAATATCATTATGATAATAATCCATCATTACTTTGCCTGCATATAGTGCAATTTCTTTAGCAAATTCTAAATATTCATTATACATATTACCACCTATTAATTATAGTTTATTATATTCTTCATCAGTTACAGGCTCACACCATTCATTGGATGTCTCATCACCTGGTACTTCTACTGCTAAATGACTAAACCAAGAATCTTTCCTCGCTCCGTGCCAATGTTTAACATTCGCAGGAATAGTAATAACCATACCAGGTTTTAAACTAACAGCATCCTTCCCTTCTTCTTGGTACCAACCTTCTCCATCAACACAGATAAGAATTTGGCCACCACCACTTTTAGCTTTATGAATATGCCAATTATTACGGCAAGCTGGTTCAAATGTTACATTTGCAATGAATAGACTTGTTTTATTAGGATCAGTTAAAGGATTTAAATAACTTTTACCTATAAAGTATTTTGCAAAAGCAGTATTTTCTTCTCCTAAACCAAAGTCTCCTCCTTTTTTAATTTCACTCATTATTTATCTTCTCCTTTCTCTGTTATCTTTTTAATTAAATTAATTGTATTTAAACTTCTAGGAAATCCTAGATATGGAACTAAGTTCTTTACTACTTCTATTAATAACTCTTTACTATTACCTGCACCTAAATTAGCCTGGATATGAGAACCAAGTTGAGGAGAGACATCTTGGAAAGATGCTAGTGTTGCAAAAGTAATTAGTTCTCTTTCTTTAATAGTAAGATATTTCCTAGTATAAAAATCTCCAAAGCAATAACTTGCTAAATAATCCCAAATAAATTTAAAATCATCACTTTCGTTTTTTCTTAGCATCTCAAGATTATCTTTACCAACTATTTCTCCTTGAACTTCTAAACCTTTAGAATATCTATTATCATTAGTTGTAGTAGAAGCTTCTTCTGTTTTACCTAAGACTTCTTCAGTTATTACAAGGAATGGATAAACTTTACCAAACCCTAGATATGGAACAGTCTGATATACTGCTTCCTTCAATGACTCTTTATCTACATGATTTACCGCTTCACTTAATTTATCTTTAAATATTTCTTTACTATCAGTAGATATTAAAGCAGGTAATAAAGTTAAGTATTTACTTCTATCATCTATATTAGTTTTAATATCATTAGATATAAAATTATTAACAATATAATCTACTTCCATTACTTACTAACCTCCTCTATAAATTTATCAATAACACTACTATCAGTTACCAACTTATTTCCATCAAACTTTAATATTAATTCATTAGTAACATTAGAACAGTACTTCTTAATATCATCAATAGTATGACCTAACCATCCTCCATTAGTAACTATTGGCATAATAGTTTTATCCTTTAAATCATACTTTTCTAAAAATGTATGAACAACAGGTGCATATGTGTAACCACTGTTTAACTTAAACAGGAGTTGCTAATATTACAGTATCATAGTTATCTAGATTAATATCAACATTTTCTATTTCTCTTAAAGTATTACTATTAACCTCATCTTGTCCTAAATATACAACTTCATCATAATCATTAGAATAAGGCTCCTTTGGTTTAATATCAAAAACATCTGCATCTACCTTTTCTTTTATCATATCAACAATACTTTTAGTATTACCAGAATATGAATAATAAACAATTGCCTTTTTCATAAAATACCTTCTTTCTTACAAGATAATTTTACTACTTAGACTTAACTCCAAGTCAAGAGTAAATTACTTAGTATTTTTTCCTTTGTAAACTTTTTTGTCAGTTTTTGTAATTAATCTGAATAAAAAAAGTAAGGAATTGTAGAGATAAATTAATCTTTATAGGCAAATTATTAAATTTTATAGCACTTCAAAAAGGTTTTACTAATTTTAGTAAAATTTTTCTTCTGTGGATAAAGCTTTTAAATTATATAGTCTTTAATTTTCTTATATTTTCAGGATGATTATTTATAATGTGCCCTTTAGCCATTGCAAGCATTCCTATCATCATTATATCTATCATTACAGTAGCTTTCTTTAATCCTCTAACTTTATTATTTTCTAAATTAAAATCTCTATCAAGTCTTCCATTTATTCTTTCTAATGCTGTTCTTTTATTATATATTCTCTTCCATTTTTTACTATCTCTTGCAATAGGAGTAAATACTCTTGTATCGTAATTTACATCTATACTATATACTTTATCTTTATAACCATATCTTAATTTATTTTTTACTTTATCATAGCCTAAATATTTTAATGGTTCTATATTCCCGTTATCCAAAACAATACTTACTTTACCATCATATGTATATATTATATTTGTATCTTTATATTGTCTAGTATCTTCTCCTTTTTCCCAATGATTGCATATATCTATTACTGGTGATATACCATTTTTTATTAAAAAATCTATAACAGGTTTCCCATCATATCCTTTATCTGCTGATAAAGTTACTATTTTTTCCCTAATTTCATTAGGTAACATATTTATATGATTTTTCAATTCACTTCTTTCACTTTTTGATGCTTTAGTTACCGTATATTCTATTGGTAATTCATAATTAACATCAGCCAATACGTGGGTTCTAAATCCAAAGTATTTTGTCCTTTTTACTTTTGTTTTTCCATCTGCATCTTTATAATAGTTATCTTTAAAGGTAAAATCAGCATCTGTTTCACTTCTTGCATCAGGTTCTTCTGCTTTACTAGGACATTTCGCTTTTGATGAAAAGATTTTTCCATCTTCACCAACTTCTTTACCAAAGTCTTTTAAATAAATATACATAAAATCTCTTAATTCATTAAAACACTCTTTTAACTTTGGTTCTATCTCTTTTAAGTTATTAAACATATTACTATATGCTTTTGGAGGTGGAACCAATTTACATTTACCATAATAATAGTCTGCATCGTTAAAACCACATATTTTTCTTAAATCTCTATTTCTAGATAACTCTCTTCTTAGTTGTTCTACAGTATAGCATTCTATTAAAGGCATTATTAGTATTGAATTCCATACTGGTACTATTGGATAATCATTCCGGCCTTTTCCCCTTATCTGTGTAAGATTATTAACAATTTTTTCATCTGGAACATTGTCTATTAGTAATTTACATCTTTCTAAATCTCCTAAAATTTCAATTTCACTATAATCAAATACAGAAATTTGTGTTATAATTTTCATAGAAAACATCACCTCGTTATTTTTATTTTTTTCAACTTTATTATAACATTTTCTAGTGATGTTTTCTATATAAAACCCTTATTTTATAAGGGTTTTATAAGTTCTGTGCGAAAAAAATAGAATATCTATAAAATAAATAAAAAAAGAGAACTTTTCCCTTATTTTATGGTGCGTTCTCTTTTTTTAATAACTCATAATTCCTTTATTTTTCAACATTTTATCAACAAAGGAATTTATTCACTTAGTTTCTTTATCTATCCAATCTAAATAATCTTTACTTGGACTAGTTAGTGAGAAAACAGCAAACTCAGGTACATTATAACTATGAATTTCTTTAATTACTTCATAGACTTCATTAACTAAAGACTCTTTAGTCTTCATAAAAACCAAGTACTCATTATCGCTTTCAAGCTCTCCTTTATAATTCCAAATACTATCACTAATTATTACTTGTAAACTTGCAACTAACTTTTCCTTTAAAAGCTTTTCTTTTGTTAAATTAACTTCTTCTTCATTATTAAATGCTACTTCTATCATTACATATCTCATCTTATCACCTTCAAATATATTATATAAAATTTTATGAAATTTAAAAAGATGCTAAACAGTTTTCTTATAAACTAAACAAGCATCTTTTTCTCTCTTTGGATCTATACTAGTATATGGATCTTCATAATAATTAATAGATTTAAAATAATAATAGTCAAATTCATCCAAAGGAAATACCTCATCTCTTATCTCTTTATTAAATATACCATTGGAATAGCACTCATCAAGTATTGTATAAATATAACCTATAATAATTATTCCATTATCATTAAGATTATCTTTAAATGACATTATATAATTTTTAAAGGCTTCTAGTGGTAATTTTCTTTGTAAATAGGCAGTCTCACAAATTGTATTTTTTAAAAACATAGAAGAAGCATATTGAATCGCTGTGTACTAGTTTGTAAGGGGTGAATAGTTATAGTCGGCATATACTTTA
>CAMMQC010000017.1 GCA_946498975.1 uncultured Mycoplasmatota bacterium | reverse complement strand
AGGAAGGACAAAAATCTCTTGAGGAAGGACAAAAATCTCTTGAGGAAGGGCAAAAGTCTCTTGAAGAGAAAAGTAAAGTCTTTGAGAAACAACTTGTTTCAACTGCTAAAAAACTGTTAGATAATAACTTTTCTATTGATGAAGTTATGAATATTACTGGTTTGTCTAAAGTAAAAGTAGAAAGTTTAAAATAAGTAGTTGATAATAGCATATGAAATATGTTAATATATAGTTAACAAAAGAGATGTAAAGAGAGTTAGAATCGATTTTGTATTAAATAAAGATTTCTTGGGCGAGAAGTCTTTTTCTTTTCATTATTATTCTGTTGGTATATAATATAAGTAACAAGATTATTAGATATTTATATTTTATATTAGAAGGTGTTGATGTTTTTTGAAAAAATTAAGTGAATTATATAATACTTTAGATGATAGATTAATTAAAGGAATTAAAATTAATTCTAAAGAAATAGAGCCTGGAGATATATTTGTGTGTACTATGGGTGTTACTGCTGATAGACATGATTTTATTGATGAAGCGATTAAAAATGGAGCGAGTGCTATTGTGGTTAGTCGTGATGTTGGTAAGAAGTCTGTTCCTGTTATTAAAGTAGATAATACTAATTTAGAACTTAGAAAACTTAGTGCAAAGTTCTATGATTATCCATGTGAAAAAGCCTGTATTATAGGTGTTACTGGTACTAATGGTAAGACTACTGTAGCAGAAATAATTTTTCAATTATTAGGAAAGTCATGCGCTTATATAGGTACTAATGGGAAAAAATATAAAGGTAAAAAGGAAAGTATTAGAAATACATGTCCTGATGTAGATAGACTCTATATGTACTTTAGAGAATTTGTTGATGCAGGATGTGATACTATATGTATGGAAGCAAGCAGTGAGGCTTTTTATAGACATAGACTTGATGATATTAGATATGATATAGGAATAGTTACTAATATTACAGAAGACCATTTAAATATTCATAAAACATTAGAAAACTATGTAGATTGTAAATGTCAGTTAGTTAGACAAGTTAAAGATGATGGGTATTCTATATTAAATAGTAGTGATAAGTATTTTGATAAGTTTAAGAGGGAAGCACATGGTAATATAGTTAGTTATGGCTATAAAGATAGTGATACTTTAAAGATAGAAGATTATACTTTGAGAAGAGATAAGACTATTATTACTTTTAAATATAATAATAAAACTTATGAGGTTACTTCTCCACTACTTGGGAGTTTTAATGTTGATAATTTAAGCTCAGCTATTCTTGCTTTATTATGTAAGAGTATTAGTTTTGAGGAGATAGTTAAAAGAGTTAGTAAGATTAAACAAATAGAGGGTAGAATGGAGATAATGCCTTTTGTTTCTAAATACACAGTAATACTTGATTATGCTCATACTACTGATGCCTTAGATAATATATTATCGTTTTTAGATATGGTTAAAGAATCTAGAATAATTACAGTTACAGGTAGTGCAGGAGGAAGAGAAGCTACTAAAAGACCTGGTATGGGTAAAGTGGTATTAGAAAAGTCTGATTATGTAATATTTACAATGGATGATCCAAGGTATGAAGACCCTAATAAAATAATAGATGATTTAGTTAGTGGTTCAGATAAAACTAATTATATTAGAATTGTGGATAGAAAGAAAGCTATTTATAAAGCTTTAGATATGGCAGAAGATAATGATATAGTATTAATTGCTGGTAAGGGTAGAGATGATTATATGGCTGTTGATGATAAGTATTTACCATACTGTGATTATGATATTATTAAGAGTTATTATGAACAGTAGTTTACACTAATCTTTTTGTCAAGCGGTTGTCTTATAAGTGTCTATGTGTTAAGATATAAATGTATATAGAAGGCAGTGATATTTATGAAGAGAACCATTTATATTATTAATGCAATTTTATTTATGGGGTGTTGTTTACTTGTTAGTACAACTACACCTGATGTAAAGGGTATAGATGTAAATAATAAAATTACTTATGTAAATAGTGATGCGATTACAAAAGAAGAAGTTATTGAAGTTGCACCTGTTGAAATAGTAGAAGAAGTAGAAGAAGAACCTGAAGTAGTAGAGGAAGAAGTTCAAGAAGAGGTTGTAGAAGAGGAGCCTAAAGAAGAAGTAGTTGTAGGAAAAGACGAAGTAATAGAAGATAATACTCCTATTGATAGTAAACCTTCAGAAGAAGTTTATATTCCTTCTATTACAGTTGGTTCTACTTTTAAAGGTACTATGAGTGGATATGGTTCTGATATTGGTAATTATACGGCTTCAGGACATTATATAGGTGATAGTATTTATTATTCTGATTCTACTTATGGTGATATTAGAATATTAGCAGGAGATGGAAGTATTCCTTTTGGTACTGTTATAGAAGTTAGTAATAGCAATGCTGGTAGTTTTATTGGAATTGTTTTAGATACAGGACGTAATATTGGATTTGGTAGAGTGTATGACTTTGATTTATTGTTTAAGACAAGTAAAGAAGCGATAAACTATGGTGTTAGTCGGAATGTTACTTTTAAAATATTAAGAGTTGGTTATTAAAAATATTGTTATTTAAAGTAATTTGTGATAACATTAAATTAACAAAAGATAAGAAAGAAGGTTGAACTATGAAGATGTCATGTTTACAATATGTTACTTGGGGGGGGGGCAGTTTAGTAGTAATTTAGTTACTTTCTTTCATTATGGCTTAAAAGAATAGAGGATAATTTTATTCTTTTTTTGTATGTAATAATGAAAGGAGTAAGGATATGAAGAAGATATTATTAGAAACAAGTTTTAGTAAGATATATATGATAATAATGGTAATAATAACACTATTAATATTAGGAGGATACTTTTCATATGCAATGTTTACAGTATCAAAAGAAAAGAGTAATGCTATAAGTATAGTAACGGGTAATTTAACTTATGAATTACTAGTAGATGGAGAAGAGAGTAATGCTTTAACAGTACCATCTAATACAGTTAAAGATTTTACAATTACATTAAGTAATCCTAATAATATAAAAGCAAGATTTAATTTTTATTATCTAGGAGATTTACCATCTAATACTAAAGTAGGATATATAACAGAAGAAGAAACAAATATACTTCCAGATGAAAAAGGAATAAATCTAGAAAAAGTAGATACAACAGGAAGTAGTAATAGTTATATAATAAGAGTAATAAATAATTCAGGTAGTAGTGTAACAATTAATTTAGGAGTAAATGTAGGACTTGATTATAATGATTTAAGTCTACCAGAAGATGGTCATTTGTTTGAAGAAATAATTTCTAAAGGAGAAGTAGGGACAGTAGTATTAAGTAATATAAGTAAAGATAATATATATGATGATGGATATGATACATTTACTACAGGAAAGTATCCTAATAATTATGTATGGTATAGTGGAAAATTATGGAGAGCGGTATCAGTAAATAATGAAGAGAAGACTGTTAAGCTAGTAACCCAGTGGAATATAAGTGTAATTAATTACGATGATGATAGTAGTGTTTTTGAAGGAAGCAATATGGAAATGTGGCTAAATGATACGACAGTAGATGGTTTCTTAGGTAATTTAAGAGATCCAGATAAGTTTATAGTAACAGATGCAGTATGGGATGTAACAGAAGATAACAGAGATTTAGGAAGTATCACAAGACCAGATGGGACAACAACTGTAACATCATCTGTAGGACTTTTAAATCTTTATGAATATCAGACAAGTTATATAGGATCATCAACTAGTAATGGTTATTTGAATAATGGACTTCGTTGGTGGACATTGACACCATATAATTTATCGTCAGGAAGATATATAAGCGAATGGGGAACAACTTATAATTCAAATGTAGTTACACCTTATGGTGCAAGACCATCCATAAATCTAAAATTTAGCATTAAAATAGTAGATGGAAAAGGTACAGAAGAAGATCCATACCGGTTAGCGGAGGATAATGATATTAATTTATCAGGAACAAAGTTGTCAAGTAGATACAGTGGAGAATATGTAAGTTTTGGAAATGGAGAAAATAACTTATATCGAATAGTAAGTCATGAAACAGATGGATTAACTAAGATAACTAGTGCAGAACCATTAAAGGAAAATGGAATATTTAAAAATATCGCTTTTGGAGATGATGTATATTATTCAAATACAAATATGATAGGAAGTTTTCTTAATGGAGAATATTTAGATAGTGATTCTTTTTTTACAGAGCAACAAGTAAATATGATTGAAGATGATACAACATGGTATTTAGGTTATGTAGCTAGTGGAGCGAGTTATAAGTTGTCTAAATATAATGATATTAATATGAGTGATTTAACAAATAGTACTACAAATACGAAAGTAGGATTACTTCGATATGGAGAATTGATGTCAGGACAGTTTGATAGATATGGTAGTAATAATGATTATTTTTCTTTAACTCCTTATAGTTTTAAAACTAATATAGGAGTTATAACAACAAATGGTTTATTTAGGGGTTCATCAACAACAACTGCTTTAGGTATAACCCCATCCCTAAACCTAAAATCAAACGTAATAATAACATCTGGTACAGGAACTAAATCCGATCCATTTGAAATTGAACTAGGATAGAATATTATTCTAGTTCTTTTTACGTCAAATTTTTCTCTTTTACTTTAATCATTTCTCTATTTATAATAAAATAGAGATTGTAGAAAAGAGGATTTATATGAACGAAGTAATTATTGAAGAAATTAGTAAAGATTTAGATGTTAGTAAAAAACAGGTTATGACTGTTTTAAAATTATTAGAAGAAGGTAATACTATTCCTTTTATTGCAAGATATCGTAAAGAAGCGACAGGGGCTTTAAATGAAGAAGTTATTAAATCTATAGATGATGTTTATCAGTATCAAGTTAATCTTTTGAAACGTAAAGAAGATGTTATTAGATTAATTGATGAGAAAGGACTTCTTACTGATGAATTAAAAGCATCTATTATGAAGTGTACTAAACTTGTTGAAGTAGATGATTTATATCGTCCTTATAAAGAGAAGAAAAAGACTAAGGCAACGGATGCTATTAATAATGGATTAGAGCCTCTTGCCAAGATTATTATGTCTTGTCCTACTAAAGGGGATATTAATACTATTGCCTCAAAATACCTTAATGATAAAGTTAAGACTGTGGAAGATGCTATTACTGGGGCTAAATATATTATCGCTGAATGGATAAGTGATAATGCTTATTATAGAAAATGGATTAGAAGTTATATATTTAGGGAAGGGGTAATTGTTAGTAAGTTAAAGAAAAATGCTAGTGATGAAAATAAGACTTATAGTAACTATTATGAGTATAGTGAAACAGTTAAACATATTAAACCCCATCGAATATTAGCGATAAATAGAGGGGAAAAAGAAGGAGTGCTTTCTGTTAAGTTAGATTATGATGTAGAGAAAATAGTTAAGTACTTAGAGACTAAAGTTATTAAGAATAAAGAATCTTTTTGTTATGAAATAATTCTTGAGGCGATTAACGATAGTCTTAAACGTTTAATACTTCCTAGTGTAGATAGAGAAGTACGTAGTGAATTAAAAGAAAAAGGTGAGGAACGTGCTATTGAGAACTTTTCATTTAATGTAGAGAAACTTTTACTTACACCACCTTTAAAAGATAAAACTGTATTAGGATATGACCCTGCTTTTAGAACGGGTTGTAAACTTGCTGTTTTAGATAAAACTGGTAAAGTCTTAGATATTGATGTAATTTATCCAACTGAACCTCATAATGATATAGAAGGTTCTAAGAAGAAATTACTTGAACTTATTGATAAATATAATATTGATGTAATCGCTATCGGTAATGGTACAGCATCAAGAGAAAGTGAAGCTTTTGTAGCAGAGGCAATTAAAGATGCTAAAAGAGATGTTTCCTATATAATAGTAAGTGAAGCAGGGGCGTCAGTATATTCTGCAAGTAAGCTTGCAATTGAAGAGTTTCCACAATTAACTGTGGAAAAAAGAAGTGCCGTTAGTATTGGTAGAAGAGTGCAAGATGCTTTATCGGAACTTGTTAAAATAGACCCTAAAAGTATAGGTGTTGGTCTTTATCAACATGATGTACCTGTTAAGAAGTTAGATGAATCTTTAAACTTTGTTGTTAGTAAAGCAGTTAATGGAGTTGGTGTTAATATTAATACTGCTAGCCCATCCTTACTAAAATATGTATCAGGACTTAATAAAAAAGTGATAGATAATATCATTGCCTTTAGAAATAAATATGGTAAATTTAAAAATAGAGATGAGCTTCATAGTATTAAAGGAGTTACTGATAAAGTTTATGAACAGTCAGTTGGTTTCTTAAGAATACTTGATGGAGATAATCCCTTAGATAAGACTTCAATTCACCCTGAGAGTTATGATAGAACTCTTAAACTTTTAGATTATTTGGGATGTAGTGTTAATGATTTAGGTAGTGGTGAACTTGTTGATAAACTTAATAACTTAGATATAGATAGTCTTAGTAAAGAAATTGATATTGATAAATATACTTTAACTGATATTATAGAGTCTTTAGAAAAGCCTATGAGAGATTTAAGAGATAATTATCCTCAACCAATTCTTAGGAGTGATATCTTACATATAGAAGATTTAAAAATTGGGGATAAATTACAAGGAACAGTACGTAATGTAGTCGATTTTGGTCTTTTTATTGATATAGGTTTAAAAAATGATGGTCTTGCTCATATTTCAAAACTAACACATCAATACATTAAAAATCCTAGTGATTTATTTAGTGTTGGGGATATAGTTGATTGTTATGTAGAAGCAATAGACTTAGATAAGAAGAAAGTTAGTTTAACTTTATTGAAAGAATAGTATTTAATTACTATTTTTTTTGTGTTATACTCTTTATAAGATAGGTGATGGATATGATAAAGAAAGTTGGTAGTTTTTTTAAAAAAAGTAATAATGATTGGTTAAATTTAACTGTTAGTATCGTTTTTTCAATTATTATGATTATATTTTTTAGTAAGACTGTAGCAAACTCTTATGCTTTACCAACAGAACTTCCAGATAGTTTAACAACGGGAATGGGAGATATTCAAACTGATAGAGTTAATTTGTTTGAGGGACTAGATGGTGAAGAAATAATAGCATTAGTACCATATTATGCCTATGATGGAAGTAATAGGTATACAGTGTATTGTCTTGAAAAAGAAAAAGGATGGCCTAGTAATGATAGTCCTCAAACTATTACTAAAAGTGAAGTGCCATTAGATTCAGGATATGTATATATATTACAAAATGGATATCCAAATAAGAGTTTAACTGGAAATGATAAGAATGATGATTATTTAACACAAGTGGCAATATGGTTTTATCAAGATAGAGTTAATGGTGTAAGTGATAGTGAGACAGGTGTATTAACTGCTAATCAGAAAAGTGTAATAAAGAGTAGTGGATATTATAGATATATAGAACCATTAATAACAGGAGCGGTGGATGCAAAAAATAATCCTGTTATAATTAATCCAAGTTTTAATATTTCTACAAGTGATTTTAAACTAAGTAGTGATAATAGATATTTAGTAACAGAAGAAATTACAGTAACTAGTAATGTAAATTATGATAGTTATGCAGTAAGTATAGATAATAGTGCAGTAGAAGTTCTTAATAGTAGTGATGAAGTGATAGGTACTGATACTATAAATAGTGGTGAGCCATTTAAATTAAGAGTAGATTTATCTAAGATAGATAATCCTATAAGTGTAAATATAAATGTAATAGTAAATTATACAGAATATGTTGCCTATAGTTATAATCCACCGGAGGGGATGGAAGATACAATGCAACAGTCAGTTGTGGGAACACTTGTAGGAGTACCTAAACAGAAGACTGTATCAAGTAGGGTTGAAATGCCAAAAGGAAGTTTAACAATTAAAAAGGTAGATGGTAGTGATAATAGTTCTTTGGAAGGGGCTAGTATAGAAGTAATTAGAAAGGCAACAAATAAGAGTGTGGCAAACTTTGTTACTACAACTGAAGATTATGTAATAGATAACTTATTACCAGGAGAGTATGAGATAAAAGAGGTAAAAGCTCCTAATGGATATTATATAGATAAAGAGAGTACAAATGTAGTAATAAGTGATAGTAATTTAAATGTAAGTAAGACTATAACAAATTCAAAGTATGATGTAAGAATAAGAAAAGTAGACAAAGAGACAGGAAAAGTAGTAAGTGGAGCGGTATTAAATATAGTAAATAGTAATAATGAGATAGTAGATACAATAACAACAACAGATGATTATGTAAGTGTAGATACATCAAAATTAAGTGAAGGGACATATAAGATAGTAGAGATAAAAGCACCAGATGGATATGTAATAAATGAAGAAGAGAAAGAGTTTACATTAGATAGGAATCATACTAGTATTAGTGTAGATTTTGAAGATGATAAGAATGAAGTGATAATAGAGAAGAAAGATGCAGATAGTGATGAATTAATAGAAGGCGCTGTATTAAGACTTATAAGAGTAAGTGATAATTATGTAGTAGAGGAATGGACAAGTAAAGAAGAAGGACATAGTATTAGAGGGTTAGTACCTGGTGAATATAAAGTAATAGAAGTAAAAGCTCCTTCTGGTTACACTTTAAGTTCTAGTGAAGTTTCTCTTACTATTACAGGAGAAGAAACTGAACATATTACAGTAACTTTCTATAATTCAGATAATCAAGTAGTTATTAATAAAGTTGATGAAAATGGTAATCCTTTAAGTGGTGCTAAGTTGAGAATAGTTAATAGTAATGGAAGTGTTGTAGAAGAGTTTACTACTAATAATGAGGCACATACATTAGATAAATTAAGTCCAGGAACATATTATGTAGAGGAAATTGAAGCTCCTAGTGGTTATATTTTAAATAAAGAGAGGAAGAGCTTTGTAATAGATGAGAATATTACTAGTATTCAAGTTACAGTGGAAAATTATAAATCATATATATATTTAGGTAAAGTAGATGCAAATAGTGGTGAATATGTTGCAGGGGCTGAGTTAAAACTTACTAGTGAAGATGGAAGTTATTCTCAAAACTTTATTAGTAGTAATGAACCGCTTAAAGTAGAAGTTCCTTATGGTAAGTATACTTTAGAAGAAATAAGTGCACCTTCTGGATATATTAAAACAAATAGAAAGTTAGATATAGATTATAATGTTAATAGTGAAGAGAATTTTGTTTATACAATTTCTAATATTAAAGGAAGTTTAACAATAGAGAAGATAGATAGTGAAACAGGAGAATCTGTTAGTGGTGCTATTTTAGAAATAAGAAATAGTAGTGGAGATATAGTTAAGACTGTTACAACTGGTAGCGTTCCAATAGTTATTTCTGATTTATCCGAAGGTACTTATAAGATAAAAGAAGTAAATGCTCCATCTGGATATATATTAGATGATAAAGAGTACGAAGTAACGATTAATGCTAGTAATCCTAATGGAAGAGTTACAATAGAAAATAAACCTATAACAGTAAACTTGGGTAAGATAGATGCTAGAAGTGGTGAATATATCGCTGGTGCAACGATGAGATTAAATAGATTAGATGGAAATATGGAACCTATTACATTTGTAAGTACTAATAGTCCATATACAGTAAAGAGATTAAGTCCAGGTATTTATAGTTTAACTGAGTTAGAGGCACCTCTTGGTTATGTAGGAACAGGATCTGTTATAACTTTTGAAGTACTTAATACAGGTAAAGTACAGAATGTTAATATAAGTAATGATATAACAACAATAAGTATTAATAATAGAATATTAATAGTAGATGCAGATAGAGGGTATAAATTTAGATTAGAGACAAGAGATGGCAATTTAATAGAGGAATTTGAGACAGGGGAAGATGGGTATACAAGTGATGAGTTAGAGCTTGGAGATTATACCTTAAAACAAATAGAGGCACCAACTGGAGTTACAGTAAATGAAGAGCCAATATATTTTAGTGTTACTGATGGTAGTGAAGTTAGTGTAATTAATTATGTTAATGATTTTACTAAAGTAAATATAAGTAAAAAAGATATGGCAGGAAGTGAAGAGATAGAAGGTGCACATTTAGTAATAAGAGATAGTAATGGAGAGATAGTAGAAGAGTGGACATCAAGTGATAATCCACATTATATAGAGAAATTGCCAGTAGGTAGATATACACTTACAGAAAAGATAGCGCCATCTGGATATGTTTTAAATACATCAGTAGTAGAGTTTGATGTATTAGAAACAGGAGATATCCAAAATGAAGTTATGTATAATTCAAGATTAGTTGAAGTTCCTAATACATCTAGTAATGCTATATTTATATATTTAACGGGAGGTATTTTGATAATAATTGGTGGTACTTTAATTTATATTTCTTATAGGAATAAGTTTAAGAAAAAGTCAAGATAAAACATATAATATAATAGGTTCGGATGTCAAATTTGACAAATATATAATTATTTGGTACAATTTTATTGTTCTTATTTGAAGGAGGAACTATGAAAAAAGTTAGTAAGCTGAGTCTTACTTTAGCATCTATTGGTGTTTTTATGATAGGCTTGGCTGGAGTATTACAGTATAAAGCTTTTCAAATAGAAGGGAATACTGTGGCTTATGAAACTGTGACAATGAATGATTCTTATGCAGGTAAAGTAGAAGAAGTTAATAATAAGAATAAAGAAAATACTGCAGATGAATCTGATAATAATACTGAAATAGAAGGAGATACTACTAATACAGAAACTGTAGAAGAAGTAACTATTGAAGATGAACTAGAAGATGTTAAAACATATGAAGAAGTTAGCACTGTTCCAGTTGATCCTATAGTTTATGATGGATTAACTATGGGAGAGTTAGCTGAAAAACTTAATCGTTCATTAAATTCTACTATTTCAGGTAAAGGATACCTAATTGCAAGTTATTCATTGCAATTAGGAATTGATCCTTATATGGCAACTGCTATTATACTTCATGAGACTGGATGTAATGGTACTTGTAGTAGTCTAGTTCGTGAATGTAATAATGTTGGTGGTCAAAAAGGAGGACCTAGTTGTGGTGGAGGAGCTTATAAAGCATATCCTACATTAGATGAAGGTATTATGGGTTATTTAGATAACTTATATCGTAATTATTATTCTTATGGTTTAACTACACCAGAGACTATTGGTCCAAAGTATGCTGCTAGTCCTACTTGGGCGAGTCAAGTTAATAATTACATTGCTTTAATTAGAAGCAGATAAAGAGCTTAGGCTCTTTTTATTTGCTTTTTTTCATTTTATCACATATAATTAGTATATAAATATAGTAGTAATGGAGTAGGTAGTATGATAATAAAAGGTTTGGTTGGTGACAATTTAGCAAGTATGTCTTTTAATGAACATCATTATGTATTAAAAAAAGTAGCGATGAGTTTTTCTACATTATATTATTTAGGACTTAATCCTAGTTTCGCTAATTATATTGCTGAAAATGATACATTAGTTGTTTCTGGTAAGCTTAGTAAAAGAGATCTTATAGAAGAGGAGGCTACTATATATAGTGGTATTACAATAACTAAGGATAAAGAATATATAAATGTTACTGATATTAAAGATAATACTAAATATCTTAAAAATATAGATGTTAAAACAGGAGAATGTTTTAGTAGACTTTATATAGATGGAGATATAACAGAGGTTAATAACAATTTGTATAGTTATAATAATGATAATTCTCTAGTTTTAGTTACACCTAATTTAGATAAGAAAGACTTTAATATTTATGATTTAAAGAAAGTGTTAACTATGATTAATCATAATGATTCATTTAATATGTTTAATGTTAAGACGGTTAATCATAATGAACCAAATAATTATTATGAAGTGATTATTAAAGTTGGAGATATTGATACTATTCATGTTCCTTTTACCTTAGATAATAAGAATAATCTTAATTTTTATTCATTTGTTTATAGTGAAAGATTTTATAGTGAGTATAAATTAAAGTCTGATGATTCTTTAATATCGTTTGAATTCTTTTCTTATTACTTTTCTAAATGTAAATTAATAATGTTGTTAAATGATTTAGTTAATCAAAATAAAATGAGAAGAAGAAAAGATTTTGATCGTGCTAGGATATATGTTATGCCGGTTAACAAGGTTGTTGAACATAGAAAATAGTTGTATTATATAAGATGGAGGGTTTTATGGATGTATATGGAAAAAGTGATAGTTATGCTATTACTAATATAAATGATATGAATTATTTAGTTAAGAAATGTTATAATGAGGTTTATGGTGATTCTTATCAGCTAAGCTCTAGCTCAGTTAATTTTTTAGAATATATGGATAATAAAGTAATCGTATCTGGATGGGAAGATAGTAAAGGTACTTATATGTATTTATTTGATAAAAATGGTAAACAAGCAGAAATAAAAGAAAGTTCTTATATTTATAGATGTGATGAAGGTATTTATGGATACAAAAAAGATAATTGTGCTAATATAATTGTACCTAATCAGTTTTTTTCATCATTTAATGAGTTGAATTTTAAAGAAATTATTCGTAAAGTACCTGATAGTAACTTAGATAAAATTAGTGTGGATATTAGATATAATAAAGATGAAGAAAAAAAGTATTTTGAAGGACTTATTAAATTTGGAGATATTGATACTATTCATGTTCCTTTTAAAATAACTGAAGAAAGAGAGTTTATGTTTTATCCTTTTATATATAGTTCTATATCTAAAAAAGAGAATGTTCTTAGCAATGAAGATAATTTACTTTCTTATTCTAATTTTTTTTGCTTTTTGTAATAGTTTTTTGATAAAAGATATGATTTATCTTATGAATATAGAAGAAGAAATTAGAGATAAAGAAGATAATAAAGGTATAAGTTATGTTAAAAAGAGAATAAAAGATTTTGAACATTAGTTATTATTGAGGTGTTATAATGCAGACAGTAATTATTATAGGAGCAGGACCAGCAGGGTTGACCGCTGCTTATGAATTGTTAAATAAAAGCAATAAATATAAAGTAATAGTTTTAGAAAGTGAAAAACAAGTAGGGGGTATTTCTAAGACTGTTAATTATAATAATAATCGTATGGATTTAGGGGGACATAGATTCTTTTCTAAAAATGAAGAAGTTGTTAAGTTTTGGAAAGAAATTATGCCTGTTCAAGGTAAAAATAGTTTTGATGATAAAGTTTTAGGACGAGAAAAGAATTTAGTTGAAGGAGGACCTGATCCTGAGAAAGAAGATTGTACTTTTTTAATTAGAAATCGACTATCACGTATTTATTACTTAAAACATTTTTTTAATTATCCAATTACTATTAATTGGGATACACTTAAAAATCTAGGCTTTCTTAATGTCCTATGTGGTGGTTTTAGTTATTTAAAATCTATTATATTTAAAAGAAAAGAGACATCTCTTGAAAACTTTTATATTAATAGATTTGGAAAGAAACTTTATAAAATGTTCTTTGAAGATTATACTTTTAAGGTATGGGGAAGGCATCCTAGTAATATAAGTGCAGATTGGGGGAGTCAAAGAGCGAAGGGTTTATCAGTTATAGCGGTAATAAAAGATTGGTTTTGTAAAGTATTTCATCTAAAAAATAAAAATAAAGCAACATCTTTAATTGAAAGCTTTTATTATCCGAAATATGGTCCTGGACAATTTTTTGAAGAATTAGAAAAGAAGATTATAGAGAAAAATGGGGAAATTAGAAAAGAATGTACAGTTACTAAGATTAATATTAAAAATAAAAAAATAGTTTCTGTTACTTATAAACATAATGGTAAAGAAATAGAGGTAAAAGGTGATAATTTTATTTCATCAATGCCTTTAAAGGACTTAATTAAGAATTTTTCTATTAAAGTAGATGCTGATATTAAAAGAATTGCTACTAATTTACCATATCGTGATTTTATGACTGTTGGGTTATTAGTTAAAAAATTAAAACTTAAAAATACTACTAACGTAAGAACTCTTTGTAATATAATTCCTGATTGTTGGCTTTATGTTCAAGATAAAGAAGTTAATTTAGGAAGAATTCAAATTTTTAATAATTGGTCACCTTATATGGTTGCTTCTCCTTTAGATGGTGTATGGCTAGGTTTAGAATACTTTTGTAATCAAGATGATGATAAATGGAATATGAGTGATAAAGACTTCATTAATAAGGCAATAGATGAGTTAGTGAGTATGGATATTATTGATAAAGAAGATGTGTTAGATTATCATTTAGAAAGAGTGAAAAAAGCATATCCAGCTTACTTTGATACTTATAGTGAGATTGATAAGTTAATTGATTATTTAAATAAATTTTCTAATCTTTATTGTGTTGGTAGAAATGGGCAACATCGTTATAATAATATGGATCATTCTATGATGACTGCTATGATTGCTACTAAAAAGATTATAAATAATGATAAAGATAAGATGGAAATATGGAATGTAAATGTAGAGAAGGTTTATCATGAAGAAAAATAAATTGAAAAATATAATAAAGAACTATCATCCTTCAAAGAAGACTTTATTTTTATATTTTAATATTCCTTTGCTTATAGTTCTAGCTTGGAATGTTCATTATAATGATATTTGGTTTTTATTAAATCATGGAAGATATATTTTAAATAATGGTTTTCCAACTATTGAGCCATTTACTATTCATGGGGATTTTGCTTTTGTAATACAACAATGGTTATCTTCAGTGATATTTTATTTGACTTATAGTACTTTAGGAAAATATGGGCTTTTAATTTTAACTCTTTTAGTAACGGGTTATATTATTTTTATCAGTTATAAACTCTGTATGTTATTAAGTAATAATCGTTATTCTTTATCAGTACTTATTACTACAATAATGACTTCTTTATTAGCATCATACTTTATAACTTCAAGACCACAAATCTTTACTTTTGCAATTATAATTACAGAAATATATTTATTAGAGAAGTATATTAGAGAAAATAATAAGAAATATTTATATGGTTTGCCTATACTTTCATTATTACAAATTAATTTACATGCTTCGATGTTTTTTATGCAATTTGCTTTTTTACTTCCTTATTTAATAGATTCTTTTCGTTATAAAATTGGACCATTAAAAAGTGAAGGTTATAATAAAAGACCATTATTTATTGTTGCAATAATTATGTTTTTTGTTGGTTTTATCAATCCTTATGGAATAGAGGCAATTACATATATATTTAGAAGTTATGGAAATTATTATGTAAATAAATATATAGGAGAAATGGTTCCTCTTTCTTTAAGTGATTCTTTAGGAAAGTTATATTTAGTAATTATTTTCTTAATTGTTTGTATTTATATTTTCTATAGAAAAAAAGAAATAAAACCTAGATATTTTTATTTACTCGCAGGAACAACTTATCTTGGATTTTCTTCTTATAAAGGTTTTGCTTATTTTATTATAGGAGGAATATTACCTTTAGCAGATTATTTAAAAGATTCTTTCAAGAAGAGAATAGATAAAGTTAAGGTTAAGCCTTATAGATATCTATTAAATAGTTGTTGTATTGCAGGGGTAGTTTTATTAATTATAATTGGAACAAATTCTATGACTTTTACTTATGCTTATAAAGAAGGAATAGATTATCTTTTAGAAAATGAGAAAGCTAGTGATATAACATTATATACTGGATATGGTGAAGGTGCTTATCCAGAGTGGATGGGAATAAAATGTTATATTGATCCTAGAGCAGAGTTGTTTTTTAAAGAGAATAATAAGAAAGAAGATATTATTGAAGAATATTTTTCTTTACAAAAAGAGCATACTATAGAAGTAAAAGACTTTTTAGAAAAATATAAATTTAGTCATTTATTAGTTCCTGAAGATGATTATTTATATGAAAATATGGATGATATAGATAATTATGAAATTATTTATGAGGGTATTTCTCTTAATGAATATAGTTTTATTAATACTAATAGTAATGAAAAACTAAAATATCGTATATATAAAAGAATTAGTTAAGTACATATATTAAGTTATATGTATTTTTTTGTCTTTTTATAATTAGCTTATTCCTTTACTTATTTTCATAGTATTCTATAGGAGGAGCTTATGAAATATAATACTAATGGTTTAAGTAATGATGAAGTTGTTAAGTCAAGAGATAAGTATGGTACTAATGCTTTAGTAATGGTTAATAAAGATAGCTTTTTTAAACAGTTTATTAGGAGTTTGGGAGATCCTATTATTAAAATACTTTTAATTGCCCTTGGTATTAAAACTGTCTTTTTGATACAAGATTTTGATTGGTATGAGACTGTAGGTATTGTAATTGCTATATTTCTAGCATCTTTTATATCAACTATATCAGAGTATGGAAGTGAGAAATCTTTTTTAAAGTTACAAAGTGAAGCGGAAGCGATTAAAGTTAAAGTAAGACGTGATGGGAGAACTTTACTTATAGATATAAATGATGTAGTAGTAGGAGATATTATATTATTAGAATCTGGTGATAGGATAGTTGCAGATGGTGTATTAATTAAAGGAGAAGTTAGTGTAGATGAGTCTTCTATTACTGGAGAGAGTAAGGAAGTATATAAAAAACCTTTTATTAGTGGTCTTAACCCTAATGATAATAATGAATTATTAAGAGGTAGTGTTATATATCATGGAGTAGGAGAGATGGTTGTTACGAAAGTAGGAGTTAATACTTTTTATGGTAAGATATCTTTAGAATTACAAGAGAAACAGCCTGAGAGTCCTTTAAAGTTAAGACTTAGAGATCTTGCTAAAGTAATTAGTAGAATTGGTTATATAGGGGCATTTCTTGTCGCTTTTTCATATTTATTTTCTGTTCTTATTATAGATAATAACTTTGATATAAGTAGAATTATTGTTACTTTGTCTGATACTTCTTTACTATTTGCCTATTTCCTTCAAGCTTTAACACTTGCAGTTACAATAATAGTAGTATCTGTTCCTGAAGGGTTACCTATGATGATAACTTTGGTACTATCTAGTAATATGAAAAGAATGCTTAATGATAATGTTTTGGTTAGGAAACTTATGGGAATAGAGACTGCTGGTAGTTTAAATATATTATTTACTGATAAAACAGGTACTCTTACTAAAGGAGAGTTAGAAGTAGTAGGAGTTATGTTTGGTAATTTAGATTATTATAAAGAAAAAGAGAGACTTAAGAATAGTATAACTTACTATAATGTTTTGAAAAGAGCGATTTTATCTAATACTAATTGTGTTTATAGCGAGAAAAAAAATATTTGGATTGGGGGAAATGCTACTGATAAGGCAGTTGTTAATTATTTAGGAGAGGATAATTATACTGTAAGAATAGTTAAACAAGTTCCTTTTGATAGTAAGAATAAATACTCTTATACTAAAGTAATTGAAGATAATAAGGAGATAACTTATTATAAAGGGGCACCTGAAGTGTTACTTGATAAATGTAAGTATTATATTTCATCTAGTGGTAGAAGTGTTCCTTTTGTTAATAAGAAGAGGATTAGTGATGTAATAGATGAATATGCTAAGAAAGGTATTAGAGTCTTAATGTTAGGAGTTGATGATGGTAAGGAGTTATCTTTTATATCTTTATTATTTATTAAAGATGAGTTAAGAGAAGAAGTAAAGGATGGAATAGAGTTAGTTAGAAAAGCAGGTATTAAGACAGTTATGATAACAGGTGATAATAAAGTAACTGCTAAGTCTATTGCTAAAGATGCAGGGATTATAAGTAGTGACAGAGATATTATTCTTACTAGTAGTGAACTTAATAATATGAGTGATGAAAAGGTTAAAGAGATTATTCCTAATTTATGTGTTGTTGCAAGGGCTCTTCCTACTGATAAAAGTAGATTAGTTAGACTTAGTCAAGAGTTAGGTCTTGTTGTAGGGATGACAGGAGATGGTGTTAATGATGCTCCTGCTTTGAAAAAGTGTGATGTTGGTTTTGCTATGGGAAGTGGTACTGAAGTTGCTAAGGAAGCATCTGATATAATTTTACTTGATAATAACTTTAATTCTATTGTAAGGGCTATACTTTATGGTAGAACAATCTTTAAAAGTATTCGTAAATTTATTATCTTTCAATTAACAGTTAATTTCTGTGCTGTTTTCTTATCAATAGTAGGACCATTTATTGGGGTTGCTAATCCTGTTACAGTTATTCAAATGCTTTGGGTTAATATGGTTATGGATACTCTTGCAGGGATTGCCTTTTCTTATGAAGCACCTCTTTTAGAATATATGGAAGAACCTCCTAAAAAACGTGATGAGAAAATCTTAAATAGTTATATGATTCATGAGATAATATTTACTAGTATTTATTCCTTTTTACTTTGTATTTTCTTCTTAAAAAGTTCATTTATTCATTCCTTCTTTAGAGCGGGAAAAAATGATATTTACTTTATGAGTGCTTTCTTTGGTCTTTTCATCTTTATGATGATATTTAATAGCTTTAATGCTAGGACAAGTCGTCTTAATATTTTCGCTAACCTTCTTTCTAATAAAGTCTTTTTAGGAGTAATTATCTTTATAGTAATAGTACAAGTACTTCTTATTTATTTTGGAGGAGATTTGTTTAGAACAACATCTCTTAGTCTAAAAGAAATAGAGATAATGTTAGTATGTGCTTTTTCTGTTATACCTGTAGAGTTCTTTAGAAAAATATACCTTAAAAATAAAGGAAAATTAGGTTGTGTTTAAGAAATATTAGTTGTATAATAAAAACACGACTGGGGGAAGAGTATGGAAAAGCTTAGAATTATGAGTTTTGATTTAGATTCTTTTACTTTGGTTAAAAGTAAAGAAGAAAGATCTAAAAGAGTAATAGATTATGTTAGAAAAACAGATGTTGACTTGGGAATATTACAAGGAAATAATAATTTATTATATGACCTTTCTACTATGTTAAATGGGTATGATATTATTTATGATTATTACAATAACCTGTTTTTAATGAGAACTATATTAGATGTTGTTGATAATTTTCCTTCGGTAGATTATAGTGCTTTTGTTACTAAATTTATGGATGAGATGATAGCTTTCTGTAGTGTTAAAAAACGTAAGAAAGAGAGTTTAGGAAAGCTTAGAGATATATTTAAAGAATATGAAAATATAGACCATAAAGTCTTAGCAGGAACATTACAGGATGTAAATATAGATAGTTTTTGTGATAAATATAATCTTGATAATATTTGTAGTGAGCCTAGAAGTAATCATATCCTTGTATCTAAAGGGTTAGATGCTAGAGTAGTAGATGCTAAAGTGATGAAGTCAGTAGAAGTACAGCCTATGGTTGTTGATGTTACTTATAAGAAAGTGAGGTAGATTATGAAAAATTTAAAGATACTTAGTATGAATTTAGGAAGAGGTTTTGTTCCTATTAAAGATAAGGGTAAAAGAGAATATTTAAGGGATTTTATTAAAGAAGGAGATTATGATATTGTTATGTTACAAGGTGGTAGTATTAATTTAGGTGTTCATAATTACGTTACTGTTAATGATAATAAAAAAGTATCTTTATTATGTCATTATAGATTAATGGGATTTGATAGTGAAGTTGGATATAAAGATGTTAAATCTTCAATTATATATTGTCAAAATGCTATTCTTGCTTGTATTAATGTAAATTGTAAGAATGCTAATAATATGAGTGATGTATTTAAAGTTTGTGATGATTATAGTAGACATGATAGTGAATATTATTTATCTGATAGAATAGTTGTAGGTAGATTTCCAAGAGAAGTTGATACAAATGAATTCTGTGATGCGTTTGATTTAGATGATATTTCTACTTTAGTAGGAGGAGAGAGCCATGCTAAAAATAATAGAGAAATGTTAAATCATTTCTTTATATCTAGAAATTTAGAAGCTTTAAATGTTCATAAGTTGGTAGGAATGACAGAAGTATCTAAAATAGGGGAAGCTTATCCTATAGAGGTAACTTTAAAGAAAGTGTTGAAATAACTTTCTTTTTTGTTTTTTTTCTGGTAAAATTTTAAGTGTTTTGAGGTGATGGTATGCTACAAGTAAGTAATGTTAGTTTAAAATTTGATAAAAGAACTTTGTTTAGTGATGTTAATTTAAAATTTACTAATGGTAATTGTTATGGAATAATAGGTGCGAATGGTGCTGGTAAAAGTACCTTTTTAAAGCTTCTTACAGGAGAGATTGATACTACTACTGGGGATATTACAGTTAGTAAGGGAGAGAGAATCTCTGTTTTGAAACAGGACCATTATCAGTATGATGATATGAGAGTACTTGATGTTGTTATTATGGGTAATGATAGACTTTATAAGATAATGAAAGAAAAGGAAGAGTTATATTCTCATACTGAGTTTACTGAAGAAGATGGGTATAGATTAGCAGACCTTGAAGCAGAGTTTTTAGATATGGATGGTTGGAATGCAGAGAATGATAGTGCTATACTTCTTACTAATTTAGGAGTTAGTGATGAATATTTTGATAAATGTATGAAAGATATACCTGTTAAGTTAAGAGTTAAAGTTATGTTAGCATCTGCTTTATTTGGTAATCCAGATATTCTTTTACTAGATGAACCTACTAATAGTTTGGATTTAGATGCAATTAGTTGGTTAGAAGAGTTTTTAATAAATTATCCTAATACCGTAATAGTAGTTAGTCACGATAGACATTTCTTAAATAAAGTATGTACTCATATAGTAGATATAGATTATGGTAAGATGAAAATGTATATAGGTAATTATGACTTTTGGTATCAGTCTAGTGAGTTAGCTTTAAAACAAATGAAAGATGCTAATAAGAAGAAAGAAGAGAAGATTAAAGAGTTACAAGACTTTATTGCAAGGTTCTCTGCTAACGCTTCTAAGAGTAAGCAGGCAACATCAAGAAAGAAGATGTTAGAGAAAATTGAATTAGACGAAATAGTACCTTCATCTAGAAAATATCCTTATATAGATTTTAAAATTACTAAGAATATTGGTAAAGAAGTACTTAAAGTAGATAATTTAAGTAAAGAGGTAGATGGTAAGAAAATACTTAATAAAATATCTTTTACTATTCTTAGAGGTGATAAAATTGCAATTGTATCTAATAATGATTTAGCAAAGACAACTCTTTTTGATATACTTGCAGGTGTTAGTAAATGTGATGAAGGAGAAGTAGTGTTTGGTAAGACAATAGATCCTGGTTACTTACCACAAGATAATAGTAGTTACTTTGAGCGAGATAAAAATATATTAGAATGGTTAAGTCAGTTTTATAAAGTAGACGATGATACTCATTTAAGAAGTTTTTTAGGAAGAATGTTATTTAGTGGAGAAGATGTCTTTAAGAAAGTAAGTGTTTTATCAGGAGGAGAGAAGGCAAGATGTATGTTAAGTAAATTAATGTTAGAAGAGCCTAATTTCCTAATATTAGATGAACCTACTAACCATTTAGATTTAGAGAGTATTACATCATTAAATAAAGGATTAGAGAACTTTGGAGGAGAATTAATATTGACTTCAAGAGACCATGAATTAAATCAAACTGTTTGTAATAGAGTTATTGAAATATTAGATGATGGTTCTATTATAGATAGGAGAATGACATTTGATGAGTATTATGAGAGAAAGTAGTTATGAATATAAAAAATATATATACTAATGCTAAAGAAGAAGTTATTGATTTTTTATTAAGATATTTATCTCAACACAATATTAGTTATGTAAGAGTAGAAGATGAAGTACATTTTTTAGATAAAATTTATAGATTTTATAATAGCAAAGATAATAGTTTAGAAGATGCTTTAGAGAAAATTTATAAGACTTTAAATGAATTAGAAGTTTCTAAAAGATTAAGTATTGATGATAATTTAATAGAATGTACTATTGCTGAAGGAAGAGTTGATAATAAGTATCCAATACCTGATTATAATAGTAATAAAATGAAATTAATTAAAATGCAAAATAGAAGAAATAGTTTAAAAATTAAAAATAGTAGAAAATAAAAGAGTGATTTTGATAGTTCACTCTTTTATGTTTAAGGCTCCTTTAACATATCTATTATCCTAATAGTCTAAATACTCTAAGATTTTATTAAATAAACCTACTAACCATTTAAAAGTGGTAAATGTTTTTTTACAATATTTGACAAAAATATATTACAATTAGTGGTTATATAACTATTTTTTTTGTTATAATTTAATTTATGAGGATGGTGTTTTTTGTGAAAACAAATAATTTTTTGGTAGTACTTGTGATAATTTTCTTTTTAACAACATTAGCAGGTGCTAGTTATATTTGTTATGATAATTTCTTTAAAGTTAATAGTAAAACTAAAGATAATACTAGTGTAGAAGAAAATAGTACTGAAGAAAAAAATAATAAAGAAGAGAAGTTAGAGGTTAATAGTAGGTTAGTACAATCTTTATATAATAAAGTTGGACTTGTTGATGATTCTTCTAATAGATATGAGGCATATAGAAAAAGTGATAATATATTAGTGAGTGAAATGAATGATGAGGATAAGCTTGCTTTAGTTTATACTAATTTACTTTCTTATAGTTTTCAAACATTGCCTAATGAAAATTTAGACCAAGAGATTATTACTAATAATAGTAACTATAATTCTAATTATCAACTATTACTTACTTCTTATGGATATATAAATTTTATTCCATTTTCTGCTGTTGAATTAAAATTTAAAGAATTATTTGGTCAAGATGCAACTTTTTCTAAAGAAAGTATAATAAGAGAAGATTCGGATTCTTTACGTATTTATGTATATAATAATAATTTAAACGGTTATATTGAATATTCTAATGTTGTAGGAACTGAGGGACGCATAAGTTATAAAGGTCGTGTTGTTAGTGCTAAAAAAAGTGATAAAAATATAACTATTATAGAGGAGGTTACTGCAATACCACTTAAAGGAAGTCCTACAACTGTTGGTAATTATGTTTATACTTTTAATATAGAAGATGATGGTATGTATTCTTTTGTATCAAGAATAAAAGAGTAGTGATTAGATTTTCATTACTCTTTTACTTTTAAAGCTCCTTTATCACATCTATTTCCCCAGTAGTCTAATATTTTATTATCTTTCTTTACTACTATAATTTCACAGTGATTAGGGCATCCTTTACATTCTATACCTGTTGTTTCAAAGTTAGAGTTTGTTATTTTAAAATTAAAATCTTTTTTTATTCCTGTTTTTCTTGCTAAGATGGCACTACCTATAGCACCCATTAAATGACCATTATCGTCTACTATAATATCCTCTTTTAATAAGTCTTCAAAGGCTTTTTTTACACCAATATTTTTTGATACTCCTCCTTGAAAAATAATTGGTCCTTCTATTTTTTTACCTTTACCTACATTATTAAGATAATTAGATGCAACACTATAACAAAGTCCTGCGATTATATCATTTCTTTTATAACCCATTTGGATTTTGTGAACTAAATCAGATTCTGCAAAAACTGTACATCTTGCTGCGATATTTGTGGGATTTTTACTAGTTAGAGCGATCTTACCAAAGTCTTCTACATCTAAACCTAAACGTTTCGCTTGACTAGATAAGAAACTTCCTGTTCCAGCAGCACATAATGTATTCATAGCATAGTCTGTTACTATTCCATTATCTAATAAAATTATCTTAGAGTCTTGTCCTCCTATTTCTAGGATAGTTTTGATGTCTGGATACTTAGATAAAGTTCCTATAGCATGGGCAGTTATTTCATTTTTTATACTTGTTGCTCCTAACATAGTTCCTATTAACTTTCTAGCAGAACCTGTAGTACCAACTGATGTTACTTTTATATCTTCTGATATTTGTTCTTCTAAATTCTTTAAAACTCTTTTTACTGCTTTAATAGGATTACCTTCAGTCCATAGATAGGTAGAAGCTAAGATGTTATTATCATTATCAAGTATTACTCCTTTTGTAGAAATAGAACCTATATCAATTCCTAGACTTGCTTCCATTTTCTTCCTCCTTCTTAATCTTTAATAAATCATAAAATGCTTCAATCCTTGTATTTAATCCCTCAACTCCTGTTTGTTCATCAAAAGATAAGAATATAATAGGCATATTATTATCTTTAGCAATATTCATTATTATTGGCATTGCTCCTATTTCTGGAGTACATCCTGTAGGTTTTGTATGAATGATACCATCATATTTGTGTTTTTTTAACCAGTAGACACGATAGACATTATCAAGTCCATCTGCTCCTAATGTATATTTACAATACTTTCTTACTTTAAACTTCATATATTTTTCTATTAATTTCTTTTGCCATAATAAATAACTAAGATTAGTAAATCTTTTTATTTCTATGTTGTAAGATGCTAATAGCTTTTCTAATTCATATGTAGCGAATGGTTCCATTGCTGTATATAATTCTCCTATGATACCTACTTTTAGAGTATCTTTAGGTTTATTAATCTCTACTTTTCTTAGTTCTTTCTTTGTTTTATGATAGAGTCTTGTTAATTTTATAATACTATTTTCAATGTTCGCTTTCTTAATAAAGTCATCTTTAATCTTTTTAAAGCTATTTTTGTTCTTTTCAAAACCAACTCTTTTTCTTATGTAAATATCTATGTTATCTAAATAATATATGTAAAGAAGAGTACTTATTATTTCCTTTATAAGCTTTCTTCTAGTAAGATAAGGGTTTAACTTTAACATAGTAGAGTAGAGTTCATTAAATCTTAAATGATCTTTTTCTGCTATTTGATACATTGTAAAATTGTATCCTAAATCTTTAAGAATAGTCTCTTGTACTTCAGCATAGTATCTATATCTACAACCTCCTCCTGCTTGAAATAATACAGTTGCTCCTTTATCTAAAGCTTCTATAAAATTACCTAAATTATATTTAAAAGGAACACATACGGTATCAGGAGAGTTTTTAGAACCTAAGGAAATAGTTTTCTTTGTTATTTTAGGCATTTCTATTACTTTTAGATGAGTAGTATTTGTTATTAATTTTCTTAAGGGATTAAAATAATTACCAAGTTGAGGGAATGCTATTAACTGTTTCATAAGTGGATTCCTCCTTTTAACATATCTAGAAAGCTTTCTAGTCTTGTGATAACTGCTGTATTATTAGTTAAATCTTCAAACGTTAGAGAAATAGTAGGATGTTTTTTTCTTTTTCTTATAATCATTTCATTAGATAGAGAATCTGGTCCACATGGGAATGCTGTTAAGATAATAGTACCATCTACTTTATCTTTAAAATAATTAAAAGCTGAGAGTAATTCTTTGTTCATAGTAAAGTGTATTTTAGTAGATATTTTACTACAATTAAACTCTATTAAATCTCTTGGTATTTGATAACTGTAAATAATAGAGATATTATTTTTTTCTAGATAGTTTGTTATGTTTTTACCTATTAAATTATCATTTAAAATATAGGGATGACCTAGTAATAATATCTTTGTTTTATTACTTCTTAATTCTTCTTTAGCTTTCTTTTCTTCATTTTTATAATAATCATTTTCTATTTCTTTTGCCTTGTTATAAGCTTCTAAAGACTCTATAATACTAAAGCCTAGTTCTTTTCCTATTTTGATAAAACTACTTTTTTCACTATGATGGTGTTTAATATCAATATTATAATTTAATATCTTTATGTCAGGAAAAGTATTTCTTACAATGTCATATAAAGCATTGAAATTAGTACAGACTTGTTCTGATTTGGTTAAAGAATATATTCTTGGTATTAAGATATAATCACATTTATCTTTTAATTCTTCAATATGTCCTAGATATATCTTTAAAGCAAGACATGATTCATCAATACTTTTTTCTTTACCTAGTATTAGGGTCTTAAGAGTAGTATTATCACTTTCAATAACTTTTACATTTAATTCATTAAAGAAAGCTTTCCATATAGGAGCATAGTAATAGTAAAGTAGTGCTTTTGGAAGTCCTATTTTCATTTTGGTATCATTCCTTTCTTTATACTCTATGAAAAAAAATCATTTAATATTTATTTTTTATTGATAATTTTATAAAATGTATGATATATATGATTAAGGGGAGTGTGTATTATTATGATAGAAAAAGATTTAATTAGTTATCCAGGAGAAACTATTAAAGAAATAATATTAGATAGAAATATGACACAAGAAGAGTTAATGGTTAGAACTAATTTTTCTAAAGAATATATTAGTGAGGTAATAAGTGGAAGGAAAGCTATTTCTGATAGGTTTGCTAATGCTTTAGAAAAGTTATTTGATATTCCAACTGAATTTTGGATTAATTTACAAAGTATATATGAAAAAAATATATATTAAAGTGAAATTTAGAGGAAATTAATTAATAATACTTAATTTTTAATTATTTTATGATATAATTGTAGACGGAGGGAGAAGTTTATGAAGAAAGAAACAGTTGAAAAAGTAAAAAACACCACTATAGTAGTTTTAGTTTTAATAATAGTTTTTGGTGCAAGTTATTTTACATCAGAATTAAAAGAATGTGATAATGGAGGAAGTACTACTACAACAAGTTCTACTAATAATAGTTCTAATGATAGTAGTGATATTTCAGAAGATGAACAAGGAGATTTAAATGAAATTGATATTGATGAATATTTAGATTTATTAAAAGGTGATGAAGCATCTATAATTTATGTTGCTAGACCTACTTGTCATTATTGTCAAGAAATGGAACCTATTGTTAGAAATATAGTATATGAGTATGATATAGAAGTTAATTATTTAAATACTGATGAGTTAGATGATGAAGGTCAAGCAGATTTTATAGAGTCTAATGATTACTTTGATGAAGAAGGTGGATATGGTACACCAATGTTAATAGTAGTTAAAGATGATGAATTTGTTGATGTTTTAGAAGGCCTTACTGATAAAGATACTGCTGTTAATTTCTTTAAAGATAATGGACTTATTGAAGAATAGGAGTATTTATGAATAATGAAGAGATTTTAAGAAGTCAACTTGCTAGTTTTAAAAGTAAATATCCTTTGACTATTGGGTGGAGATTAAAAAAGCATTCTAAATTATTACTTGAACATTTACATGATGATGAAGTAATTAGATATGCTTTCTATGCTCAGAAAAATAATAGTTCTTTGGATGTTACTAGTAGTGGTATAATTGCAGTTACTAATAAGAGATTAGTTATTGCAAGAGATAGAGTTGTAATTGGTTATTTCTTTGATAGTATTACTGCTGATATGTTTAATGATTTAAAGGTTAGAAGTGGTATTATTTGGGGTAAAATTATTATTGATACAATTAATGAATTAGTAATACTATCTAATATTAGTAAAAGTGCTTTACAGGAAATAGAAGAAGAAGTAACTAGTGCAATGTTAGAATTAAAAGATGAGAATTAGTTCTTGTCTTTTTGTTTTTCTTGACATGGGAGTAGAACACGGGTGTATTATGGTTGTAGGAGGAATGATTTATGGAAAAGATATTATTTATGAATAGTAGTCCTAATAGAGAAGGAAATACTTATAGAATAGGAGAAGAGTTATTAAAAGATAAAGAACATGATGTTTTACAGATGGCAGATTATAGAATATCTCAGTATGGTCAAGTATTCGAAGATGATGAGATGAAAGAGGTATTAAAAGAAATAGATAAATATGATATTCTAGTAATAGGTAGTCCTCTTTATTGGTATACAGTAGGTGGTATGTTAAAGACTTTTATAGATAGACTTTATATGTTACCTGAAACGGAAGTTTTAAGAGGAAAAAATTATATTTATTAGCTCAAGGATCTGCACCTAATCAAGATACAGTTAAGTCTATTGAGTTTTTATCTAATAGATTAAGTTATTTAATGGGAATGGAGTTGAAGGGTGTTGTTACTGATAGTTCAGATGGTAGAGAAATATTAAGTAAAATGAAAATATAATTTTAGGAAGTGTTGTATGAAGGAAGAAGATTTAGTAATTATTTATTCTAAAGATAATGAAGCGATAGAAAAAGATTATAGTAAATGTATTTCTTGTGGATATTGTGTTAAGACTTGTCGTGATGAAGTTACTGTGGCAAGGATGTATGAGATAGATAAAAGTAGGAAGCCTATTTGTATAAACTGTGGGCAGTGTGTTAATATGTGTCCTACAGAAAGTATTCATGAGAAGTTTGATTATTTAAGACTTAAGAGGTTATTAAAAGATGAAAGTATTGTAAAGACTGTTAGTATCGCTCCTGCTGTTAGAGTGGCAATAGGAGAAGAGTTTGGGGGAGACTTAGGAGAAAACTTAGAAGGAAAGATAGTAACGGCTTTAAGAAAATTAGGCTTTGATTATGTTTTTGATGTTACTTTTGGGGCTGACTTAACGATTATGGAAGAGGCGATGGAGTTAGTTAATCGTATTAAAAATAAAGGAACTCTACCTATGTTTACTTCATGTTGTCCTGCTTGGGTAAAGTATGCAGAAATATTTTATCCTGAGTTTATACCTAATCTGTCTAGTTGTAAAAGTCCTATTACGATGCAATCTACAATGATTAAGACTTACTTTGCAGGCAAGAAAAATATTAGTCCTAAAGATATTTTAAATGTTGTTATCGCTCCATGTACTGCTAAGAAAAGTGAGATTAAAAGAGATGAGGTTAATAGATTAGGTGTTTCTGATACTGATTTTGTTTTAACTACTAGAGAGTTAGCATTGTTATTAAAAGAAGAAGGTATTGATTTAGATAGTTTAGAAGAAGGTACTTTTGATTCTCCTTTAGGAAAAGGTAGTAGTGCAGGATTAATCTTTGGAAATAGTGGGGGAGTGTTGGAGGCTGCTCTTAGAACTGCTTATTACTATTTAACTGGGAAAAATTTAAGTAAAGAAGAATTAGTATTTAATGAAGTTAGAGGAATGAAAGGTATTAAAGAAGCTTCTGTTATGATTGATGACTTAGAAATTAAAGTTGCAGTTCTTAACGGTATGAAAAATGCTAAAATATTATTAGATAAGATAAGAAGTGGAGAAGTTACTTATCATTTTGTTGAAGTTATGAGCTGTTTAGGTGGATGTATTGCAGGTGGAGGACAACCTAAGAGTACTTTACTTAATCTTAATAAGACTAAGCTTGCTAGAATGAATGGTATTTATAAAGAAGATGAAAAGGCAAAAGTAAGATTTTGTCATGAAAATCCGGAGATAAAAGAAATATATAAAGACTTTTTAGATTATCCTAATAGTCCAAAAGCAGAAGAGTTACTTCATACTACTTATCAAGATAAATCTTATTTGTTGGGAGGTAAGATGAATGAATGAAGAAGATATAAGATTAAAAACTTTAGAATGCCTTTCTTGTGTTACTAAGCCTTGTCAAGTAGGATGTCCTTTAAATAATGATACAACTGGTTTTATAAAGTTAGCAAGAGATGGTAAGTATAAGGAAGCATATCACTTATTATTAGAGACAACAGTGTTACCTTCTGTTTGTGGAAGAATTTGTCCGCATGAGAAGCAGTGTCAAGGAATGTGTGTAAAGAAAGTATCTTTTGAATCTGTTAAAATTGGAGATATAGAAGCTTTTATTGGCGATATGGCTTTGAAAAATAATTGGACTATTAGTAGTTTACCTCTAAAGAATAAGAAAGTTGCGATTGTAGGAGGAGGTCCATCTGGATTAACTTGTGCAGCCTTTCTAAGACGAAATGGTTATGATGTTACTATTTATGAAAGACATAATTATTTAGGCGGTCTTTTATATCATGGGATACCTCAGTTTAGGCTAGATAAAGCTTTATTAAGAAAAGTAATTGATAAGATTTTAGAGTTAGGTATAAATGTTAAGCTTAATCAAAGTATTGGGAAAGACTTTAGTTTAGAAGACTTAGAGAATGAGTATGATGCAGTATTTTTAGGGTTTGGAGCGAATCTTTCTAGTAAGATGAATATACCTGGAGAAGATTTAAAGGGAGTAATTGGTGGCAATGAGTTGCTAGAATCTAATAATCATCCTGATTATACTGGTAAAACGGTAGTAATCAGTGGTGGCGGTAATGTTGCCATGGATGTTTCACGTACTATAAAAAGAAAAGGTGCTAAAAAGGTTTATGTTATTTATAGAAGAAGTGAGAAGGAGGCTCTTGCAGAAGCGAAAGAGATAAGGGAAGTGAAAGATGAAGGAGTAGAGTTCTTATTTCAAAATAATATTCTTGGTATTTATGGAGAAAAAAATGTGGAGAAAGTAGAAGTAATAAAGACAGAACTTGTTAAAAAAGAAGGTGATGATAGATTATCTCCTGTTAATATAGAAGGGTCTAACTATTATCTTTCTTGCGACTATGTAGTTATGGCTATAGGAAGTCATCCTGAGGAATCTATTGTTAATTCTTTAGGCTTAGAACTTGATAAAAGAGGAAGAATATTAGTAGATAAGGATGGACATACTTCAAAAGAAAAAGTCTTTGCAGGAGGAGATTTAGCAGGTACTAAAGGTACAGTTGCCTTTGCATCACGAACAGGACGGGATGCAGCTTATGCAATTATGAAATATTTAAATATAAATAATTAAAAAGATGACTATATTTCGTCATCTTTTTCTGCATTTGTTAAGTTACTATAGTATTGTGTTTTACCATTTAAAACATCATTATAAAAGTTTTGTTTCCAGTGGATATAATTAATACTATCTTGTATTTTGTTTATCTTGTGTTCTAATTCCTTTAACTTGTTATTAAGTATCTCTTGTCTTTCAGGAATAGAAGATTTTCCTTTTAAACAAAGGGCTAGATATTCTTTCATTTCCACTATACTCATATCACAGCTTTTAAGACAAGATAGACTTTTAATCCAAGCGATATCTTTATCATTAAAAACACGATAGTTATTTTTATCTCTTTTGACATTAGGGATTAATCCTTCATTACAATAAAATTTTAATGTGTCATAAGTTAATCCTGTTTCATCACAGACTTGTTTCATTGTATATAACATAATTTTACCTCCTAAAAAAATATTAAAAAAACACTTGACCGGGAGTAACTCCAGGGTTGTATAGTTGAATTGTATTAGAAAAATGTTTAATTGTCAAGAAAGGATGATGTTTTTATGGAATATGTAAAATTAAACAATGACGTAGAAATGCCAATATTAGGATTTGGAGTATATCAAATACCTAAAGAAGAAACTAAGAAATGTGTACTTGATGCGATTAAGGTAGGATATAGAGCGATTGATACAGCACAATCTTACTTTAATGAAAGTGAAGTAGGGGATGCAATTGTAGAGAGTGGTATTCCTAGGGAGGAATTCTTTATTACTACTAAGATTTGGATTGATAACTATGGATATGAAAAATGTAAAGCTTCAGTAGAAGAGTCTTTGAAAAAGTTAAAGACTGATTATATTGATTTAGTATTACTTCATCAACCATTTAGTGATTACTATGGAGCATATAGAGCCTTAGAAGATTTATATCATGAAGGTAAAATTAAAGCGATTGGTGTAAGTAACTTTTATCCTGATAGACTTGCAGATATGTGTTTATTTGGACGTGATGTAGTACCTGCAGTTAATCAAGTAGAGACTAATCCAATGAATCAACAGATAAAAGCACAGGAAGTTATGAAAAAATATGGAGTTGCAATAGAAGCTTGGGCACCATTTGGTGAAGGAAAGAATGGTATGTTTACTAATGAAACTTTAGTTAATATTGGTAAAAAATATGGAAAGACTTCCGCTCAAGTAATACTTAGATGGTTAATCGAGCGTGGTGTTATTATCGCATGTAAATCTACTCATATTGAGAGAATGGAAGAGAACTTCAATGTCTTTGATTTTGAATTAAGTGATGAAGATATGGAAGAGATTAAGAAGTTAGATTCTAATGATAGTTTATTCTTTAATCATCAAGATCCTGCTATGGTAGAGTGGTTTGATAAGATGGTAATGGAAAGAAGAGATAACGATGATTGTCGTAAAGAAAAGAAAAACTGGTAAGAGGAGAGATAACTATGAATAGAAATGTAATTATAGGTGTAGTTCTTGTACTGATTATTGCCGTTGTTGCAGTTTTGGGGTATTCATTTTTAAGTAATGATAATGGAAGTGATAATGTAAATAATAATACAACTAACAATAGTAATAATACTAATAATGATTCTACAACTGATGAAAATGTTACTGATGATAATATAGGTAGTGGTACTGGTAAAACTTTAATTGTTTATTATTCTGCTACTGGAAATACAGGTGGAGTTGCTGAAAGACTTGCAGAAAACTTAAATGCAGATAGATTTGAAATTGTTCCTAGTGATCCTTACACTGATGAAGATTTAGACTGGACTGATGATAATTCTCGTGTATCAAGAGAATATGCTGATGAATCTTTAAGAGATGTAGAACTTGAGAATACTACTGTTCCCAATTGGGATACATATGACACTGTTTTAATTGGTTACCCTATTTGGTGGGGTATAGCTGCTTGGCCAGTAAACTCTTTTGTAGAAACGAATGACTTTACTGGTAAGACAGTTATTCCATTCTGTACTTCTTCATCAAGTGGTTTAGGACAAAGTGGTGACTTATTAGAAGATATAGCAGGTACTGGTACTTGGCAAGAAGGACACCGTTTTAGTTCAAACCCAAGTGATGATGATATAACTGACTTTATTGATAGTATAAGTTAAGTCGTAGTTTAAATAATAAGTTAAGAGTTTATTAGAATTGTTATCTATTTATAGAGACAATTCTTTTTTATATATGAGGAAAGTGCGTTTTTTTGAAAAGAAATCGAATTTATGTATTGACAAACATATCTTCTATAAAATACACTTAAGTTACTAAAGGGAGGTTCACATTATGGAGATATATAAAGCATATAAATTTAGGTTATATCCAACAGATGACCAAAAGGTATTAATTAATAAGACTTTTGGATGTAAAAGATTTGTATATAATTATTATCTTAATTATTTTAAAGAAAACAAAGGTAAATTTAGATATGATTTACATAAAGATTTACCTAAATTAAAAGAAGAAAATGAATTTCTCAAAGAAGTGGATTCAAGCGTATTATGTTCTGCTGTAGATGATTTATGTAAAGCTTTTAATGATTATTATGCTAAAAGAAAAGGTTATCCTAACTTTAAAAGTAAATTTAGTAGACAGTCTTATAGAACTAGTTGTGTAAGAAGTAGATATAAAGAAAAAGAATATAGTAATATAGAAGTAGATTTACTATCTAGATTTATAAAATTACCTAAACTAGGTAAAGTAAAAATAAGAGGATATAGAAATAGAGAAAGAATAGAAGGAAAGATATTAAATGCAACTATATCAAGAGAAACAACTAATAAGTATTATGTTAGTGTAGTTGTAGTAGGAGATATCTTAATAGAGAAAGCAATACCTACTAGTATAGTAGGAATAGATTTAGGAATAAAAGATTTAGTAATAACAAGTGATGGTGTTAAATATAGTAATGATAAAATATTAATGAAATATGAAAAGAGATTAAAAAGATTACAAAGAGAATTATCAAGAAGAGAAAAAGGTAGTAAGAATTATTTAAAGACAAAGGAGAAGATAGCAAGAGTACATGCTAAGATAAAGAATTATAGAAAACATTATTTAAATGACATTGCTAATGAAATAGTAGATGAACATGATATTATAGTGACAGAAAGTATATTAGTAAAAGATATGTTTAAAAATAAGAAAAAAGTATTTAATAAAAGTCTATCAGATGCAAGTTTAAGTAAATTATGTTCTCTAATAGAATGGAAAAGTAAGATAAAAGGCAAGATTTATTATAAAATCAATACCTATTATCCAAGTAGTCAGATATGTTCAACATGTGGTTATAAAAATGAAAAGTTAAAAGATTTAAGTATAAGAGAATATGACTGTCCTAAATGTGGATCACATAATGATAGAGATATAAATGCTAGTTTAAACATATTATTAGGTGCGACTGGGTAGGTCGTATAATTTAGCAGGTGGAAATCCTGCCTAGTAAGGTAAACCCACACCACTAGTAACGAGTCTTGGAGCGAAGCTGGTAACAGTTAGTTTAAG